>NZ_WTFA01000007.1:0-106134 GCF_009795755.1 Gilliamella sp. Pra-s60
CCAAGAAAACGGCATAAGTTTAAAAGCCCTGCCTCCTTTTATTCGAAGGAGCTAAGAAAAATTGCACTTCATGGTGTAATCTAGGATTTTTTAACAAAAAACTACCAGTAATGACACACTCTTCCCCAAGCTTCCTCAATATAGTATCCTATTAACTATTATCTCATTTAAAGTTCATATACCCGTGCACGCATTCATTTTTGCTTTACGCAAAGTCTTTTATAGCAGTAATCTTCTTTTTAGTCTTCGAATGTTAATTAGTTTGACTGGGTCAACCTTGGTTCCTTGGTATTTTGGACAAACATCCTTAGTTATTCCGCTTACACTTGGCGTGGTGGCTGCAGGTTTAACCGAGATCGATACCCGTTTATTAAGTCGCTGTATTAATTTAGTTCTTACACTAATCTGTTTTGCTATTGCGACTTTTTCGGTTGAGTTGTTATTTGATGAGCCAGTGTTTTTTATTGTTGGTTTGGTGTCTTCGACGTTCATTTTTATTATGCTTGGTTCGCTTGGACAGCGTTATGGCGTGATTGCCTTTGGGTCACTTTTGATTGCTGCTTATACTATGCTTGGGCATAATCTATACACTGACAATTATACGCTGCCTTGTTTTTTATTGCTTGGTGCGCTTTGGTATAATGTTGTTTCATTAATTGAATCTATTATCCAACCCATTCGTACAACCCAACAATCGCTATCACAGTGTTTTATTCATTTAGCACAATATCTTGATGCTAAAGCCGCTATGTTCGATCCTGATGAATCGGATGGTTTTAAAAAACAAACATTGCAATTAAATAATGCTAATAATCAACTTATTAGTGCATTCAACAACGCTAAGCGTTCATTGTTTAATCGATTAAAAAGCTATCGTGGTCAAGCTTATATTAGAAAACTACTCAGCTATTATTTTGTAGCGCAAGATATTCATGAGCGAGCTAGTTCAGCGCATGGACATTATCAAGCACTGAGTGTTCATTTTAAGCATAGTGATATTTTATTTCGATTTGCACGTATTTTAAATTTGCAGGCTAAAGCATGTGCTCAGTTGGCAATAGCAATTAAATTAAATCAAACTTATCAGCATGATCCGTTATTTTCACGCTATTTTTCTTATCTTCAAGAAGCAATTAATCAATATCACACTAGTAGTAACTCTAATATGCTAATGGTTAAGGCTATCAAAAGTTTACATCAAAATTTGTTATCTATCGATTTGTTACTTGCCAATATTGATACCGAACAGCATCTGTCAAAAGAGCAAGAAGATAACCAGTTAATTGATGAAGAGTTAACTTGTTTCCATGATGTTTTTGTTAAAATTAAAAGTAATTTGACCGTTAAGTCAGCACTATTTCGCCATGCAATTCGTATGTGTTTGGTATTTTCTGTGGGATATATGATTATTTATGCTTCTGATTTGTCGCATGGATATTGGATTATTTTGACTAGCTTATTTGTGTGCCAACCAAACTATTCCACGACAAAACATCGGTTAAAATTACGCGTACTAGGGACGATTTTGGGGATTGTTGTGGGAATTCCGTTAACATTTTTATTCCCAAGTATACCGGAGCAGTTGGTATTAATTATTATTACTGGTTGGCTGTTTTTTCTATTTAAGAATTCACAATACGCTTATGCAACTGCATTTATTACGTTGCTGGTGTTTTTTAGTTTTAGTTTGATTGGTGAAAGCAGTATTGAAGTTGCGGTTTTACGCATTATTGCAACGTTAATTGGTTGTTTTATTGCTTGGTTTGCTGTGAGCTTTATTTGGCCTGATTGGCAGTTTAGAAATTTGCCTAAACTTGTCGATCGTGTCTGCCATGATGATAGTCATTATTTGGCGTTAATTGGTCGTCAATATCTGACTGGAAAAACTAATGATGTCATGTATCGTTCGGCAAGGCGTGCAGCACATGATAGTAATGCAGATTTATCATCATTAATTAGTTTAATGACCAAGGAACCCCATATGAATCCTGTCGTTATTGATAAAGGATTTCGTTTATTAACACTAAATCATACATTGATTAGTTATCTTTCAACTTTAGGTGCACACCGCGATAAACCGCTTTCAAAACAGACGTTCGAGCTATTTGATGATCTGTCGGTCTATATTATTAATCTATTAAATGATAAAAAGATCGACAGCGAATACCAAGCTATTAAAAGATCCGTTACTGATTATATTGAAACAATTTCAGTCAATTCAGTAGATGACGATAAAGCCAATAATGATCTGTTAGTTATGCAACAATTGGCTTTGATTTTGGATATTTTGCCGGAGGTTGTCATGCTTGCAAATGAATTAGAACATTAAATAGGTTAATAAGGAAATTGACCTTTAAGCCACGTTACTAGCATTTGAGGAATCATTTACTCTTTCATTGGTAAAAATGTTAAGTACACATAAATACTAACACATTATTTTTTGAGTACTATCAAACTAACTCATCACGCCAAATGTGAGTTGATTTCTGTTTAATATTGCAACAGGTAAACCTAGACCTACATTCACTGTTGCCATCGAATTTTTTCAATTAACTGACATTTGCAATGATATCGCTCAAAATAATATTGGGTATTATCATATACCACTATTTTGTTACGCGTATTAAATATAAACACCTTCAAAGCCTATTAACAAGTCTTAAAGGTGTTTGTAGTCGTGGAGTTTGAATTTTCAATTTAAAAATAGAAAATATTTTTCTATTCTCGGTTTATCTGTTCCTTTAACCAGCTTATTTCTTGTGCCCAAATATCAGGATCAATGGTTTCTAAGATAAGAGGAATTTCGTCAATTCTTGGATCTTGCATAATATATTTAAATGCCACTTCGCCAATATTGCCTTTGCCTAAACTGTGATGGCGATCGACATGGCTAGCAAATTCACTTTTGGCATCGTTTAAATGCATACCGCGCAAATATTGAAAACCGACGATTTTTTCAAATTCTGCAAAGGTCTCTTGGCAGGCTTTTTCAGTACGGAGGTCATAACCTGCGGCAAAGGCATGGCAAGTGTCAATGCAGACGCCAACACGGCTTTTGTCTTCAACTTGGTCTATGATTTGCGCAAGATGTTCAAATTTATAACCTAAGTTAGATCCCTGCCCTGCAGTGTTTTCAATAACAGCAACGACGTTTTGTGTTTTATCAAGCGTGATATTGATTGATTCGGCAATGCGTGCAAGGCATTCATCTACAGAAATTTGTTTTAAGTCACTTCCTGGGTGAAAGTTAAGCAATGTTAGTCCAAGTTGTTCGCATCGTTGCATTTCATCTAAAAAAGCAGTGCGTGATTTTTCAAGTTGCTCTCTATCAGGGTGACCTAAGTTAATTAGGTAACTATCGTGTGGCAAAATTTGTTTGCTGGTAAAGCCATATTTTTCACAGCGTTTTTTAAAACTATCAATAGTGGCTGTTTCAAGGGGTTTGGCGTGCCATTGCCGTTGGTTTTTGGTAAATAGCGCAAATGCGGTTGCGCCAATTTGATAGGCGTTAATTGGAGCATTGTCTACCCCACCTGCTGCGCTAACGTGCGCACCAATATATTTCATTTTTGAATTTCCTGCTGATATTAGTTTGAGCCACTGTTTCGTTGTAATTGATCACGTAAGTTAGGTGGTACACCTTTTATTACCAGTGAGTCGGTTTGTGGATCCCATTTAATGCGTTCGCCAAGTAGTTCTGAATCGAAGCTTAAGGTTAGTCCTCCACCACTGCCCGAGAATTTTTTGAGTTGTCGCAATGCACTACGATCAACGGGAAAGGTGTCTTCTAAGTCATATTCGCTGTTTTTAATAAATTCGATAAAGTTGTTATCACCGCTTGTTGGTAATTCGTTAGCTAGGTTTTTTAGCTCTATTTCTTCACCCGCTTGGTGTTGAGCTTGGCAGTAGTTGTAAACACTTTCACGCGCGTTGGTTTTGTCTTGTTTGTCAAATTGCATTTCTTGGCAGTATTCGTCAACCGCTTTAACCAGTGTTTTGTTTTGCGCTTTGGCATCTAACCCTTCGCTTGCGCCTAAATAGTCCATGAAAAAGTCCGATACTTTGCGCCCTACTCGACCTTTTAAGAAAGTTAGGTATCGTTTTGAGTCGGCTTGGGTTTCCCATTCTGTGATGTCTATGCGAGCAATAATGTCTGCATGGTCAATATCAAGGTGTTGGGTTTCGCTGATATCTAGATCTTCATTAACTAGCATACTTGAACAGCTGTTTAATACAGCAATAATTAAGTATTCGACAGCTAAATAACGGTACTGACAAAATACGACTGTTCCCCCTTCTGCAAAAGGGTATTTAGCAAGTTCATTGCGTAGCTGTTTGGTTGATTCTTGGCTAAAATGTAAAAAATCTTGGTTACCTAAGCGTAACTCTTTTAGGGATAGTTCAAACAAACTTTCGCTATTAAAAAGCCCATATGCTTTGCTTTTATTGTTATAAATTCGGTTGATATCTTCAATCAGATTTATAACGGCTTGCTCATTACCTAGCGTTGAGTCACGCAATTGTAGTTCGATCTCGGTATCACTTTTTCTAACCAATTTATGCAATATGATATTTTCGATTTGTACACTCATTAGGCATCCCTGTTTAGATCTTGAAAAAATAGTGTTCATTTTATCAAAACACGAAAAAAGTGCTATCAACAATTAATAAGTCTGTTAGACTAGTAAGGCATAATTTCAAATTTATACTCAAGCGTATATCTTATCTGAAACTTCTTTACAATATCTAACGATAGGAATAAAAAAATATGGTGAAATCTCACGATATTTATCATGATTTTAGGCAAAAAAAAATTAGTGCTTTGTTTTGGCAATATGCGTTACCCGCCATTATTGGGACAATTGTTAACACTCTTTATAATATTATTGACGGTGTTTTTATTGGCCATTGGATTGGGCGCGAGGCATTAAGTGCCGCCGGTCTTATTTTGCCGGTAATGAATTTGGCAGCAGCAATTGGTATGTTAGTTGGGATTGGTTCGGCCAGTCGAATTTCGATTTTTTTAGGTCGTGGCGATAACGACAAAGCCGAAAAAGTCGCTGGTACGTCATTTATGCTAACTGCAGTACTGAGTGGTTTTACGTTATCAATGCTGCTTATTTTTATTGATCCTGTGTTGCGATTTGTTGGTTCTAGCCCCGTTAACCATGTTTATGCCAGAGAGTTTTTAGAGATTTTTTTACCTGGTAGTATCTTTTTAACCCTGACTTTTAACTACAATAATATGATGCGTGCAAGTGGTTATCCATTTAAGGCAATGGTCACCATGTTTGTTAGTGTGATTGCCAATATTATTTTAGCGCCAATTTTTATTATCGGTTTAGGCTGGGGTATGCGTGGGGCTGCATTCGCAACAACATTGTCGATGATGATTAGCTTTGTATTTGTTATGCAACATTTTTTAAATAAGAATAGTAATATCAAGCTTTATCGTCGTAATTTTAAGTTAGATTTTTCAATTGCAAAGTCAGTTATATCAATCGGTTTGTCACCTTTTTCAATGCAAATGGCCGCTTCAATCGTTGTGGTGTTTATTAACTGGCAACTTAATCGTTATGCACCACTTGCTGGCGTATCTGGCGATGATTCAATTGCTGCTTATTCTAATGCTAACCGGCTTATTACTTTAGTGATTATGATTGTCATTGGTATCAATCAAGGTATGCAACCTATTATTGGTTATAATTATGGTGCTAAAAATTATGATCGCGTTAAAAAGACGTTCTTTTATGCAGTTAAAGTAGCAACCGTTGTAACTTCACTCGGTTTTGTCCTTGGATTTTTTGTTCCTGATACGTTGGTGCGAGCATTTAGTTCAGAAGAAGATCTTGTAGCATTATCCGCCATTGCTCTACGTTTTACTACATTGTCTTTTGTTTTTGTTGGTTTTCAAATGGTAACTACTAGCTTTTTCCAATGTATTGGTATGGCAAAAATTTCGATTTTACTGAGCCTTTCAAGGCAGATTTTGATTTTGTTACCAGCGCTTTATATTTTGCCATTATTTTTTGGTTTCAATGGTGTTTGGGTAGCAGCACCAACGGCCGATCTGTTATCTACTGGTACAGCTTGTATTGTGCTTTACTGGTATTTTAAATCACTCAAAAAAAGACATTGCTGTGATTAATGCTATTGTTTAAGCTATTAAAATAGAAAGGGGCTAAATGCCTTTTTCTATTTGACTCAATTTTATTTACTGCAATAACGATTTTTATTTTTGTTTGCATAAGTCATGCTCAATTCCATTTTCACAAGCTTTTTGAAATAATTCTTTTGCTTTTTGATCATCTTTTGTAACACCATAACCATTAGAATATATCACGCCAAGATTCCATTGAGCGTAAGGATCATTTTGCTCGGCGGCTTTTTCAAACCAAATTTTAGCTAAATTATAATCTTGTTCAACATTTTTACCATCAAAATACATATCGCCTAAGGCATATTGAGCATCACTATTACCATTTTCAGCCCCTTTTTGGTACCATTTTTGAGCTTTTGTTAGATCTTCTTCAACTCCTTGGCCTTTTTCGTACAAAACACCTAAATTATATTGAGCTTCAGCGTTTTTATCAGCCACTTTGAGATACCATTCAAAAGCTTTGCTGTAATTTTGTTCTACTTCTTCACCTTTATAATATAAGTTACCGATATTTAAAGCGGCCTCTACAATACCTTGTGCTGCGGCCTTTTTGTACCATTCTATTGCTTTTTGTGCATCTTTTGTAACAGAAATACCATAAAGGCACCTAACGCCAAGATAAAATTGTGCTTCTGGATTATTTTCTTCTGCCGCTTTTTTGTATAGGTCGTCAAAACTCAAATCTCGAAAATTTTGAGCATAAGATGGGCTTGAAAAACAGATGAACAATAAAAGTAACGCAACTAATTTTTTCACGTTATATTCCTTATTACTAAATAATTATAGAGCTAAATATATATTTTTAATTATTATAAGCTAAAGTGATTAGACTATCTTTAGTAAAACTAAAAGAAAACAAAGCTCTTTTAATTTCGTTCTATGTCGAAGTTGAAATTTTTATGACGCTTGATAGAGTCACAAAAATAAGACATAGAAAAACCAATATAATACCAACCCACCCAATCAAAGATATTTGTTCAGCAATAATTAGCATCGCTAATATAGTCGCAATAACAGGCTCTAATAAGCTGATAGTAATAGCCGAGCTAGCCGATATTTTAGATAATCCATAACCATAACATAAATACCCCATAAACATGGGGATCAATGCCATATAAATGCAAACAGTAATATTGATTAGTGAGTCAAATAATGTAGCACCTGTGAGTAGCATAACCGGTATGAGTAAGATACCACCACACCCAAAAGTTGCTCCCATGGACGATTTTGTTGAGATGCCTTTTAACATTAATTGTCGTGCAGACCATGAATATAAGGCATAGGTAAATCCAGCAATTAATCCTAATAAAATACCTATAGTGGTGTGTTCATATTGTGTTGTGGTGGAATTATCTTCTGAAAAGGCAAGTAAAATTATCCCCAAAATACCACAGGCAGCTCCTATTACCCATTGTTTAGTTAGGCGAAAATCGCGACTAATATATTCAATGAGGGCCGAAAGGATCGGCGCAGACCCAATAGAAACCACCGTTCCAATTGTTACACCTGATAAGCGCATAGAGCTATAAAAAGCTAAAGGATAAATCATAACAGCAATAGCACCAACAATAAGTAGGCAAAGATGTTTGATTAATAAATGACGCTCTTTGATTATTTTAGATATCGCCAATATGCATTGTAAAATTCCGCCGATGCCCATCGCTAGCGAACCAATAAGCAAAGGAGAAAGCGAGGGCGCAAATGTAGCAGCTGTGCCCGTTGTCCCCCATAAAATAGATGCTAATATGACAGCTAAAATACCAAGTACTTTATTCATTAGTTCGGTGATTACTCAATGTTTTGTACTTGCTCTCTAATTTGTTCAATAAGCACTTTGAGTTCAATCGCACTGGCTGTCACATCAGCATTAATTGATTTAGATGCAATAGTGTTAGATTCTCGATTAAACTCTTGCATCATAAAATCAAGTCTGCGCCCTACTGCTTCGTTTTTCTTTAAAATAGAATATGTCTCTTTGACATGTGTCATTAAACGATCAAGTTCTTCAGCGACATCAATACGTTGTGCAAGCATAACTATTTCTTGCTCAAAACGAGAATTATCAAGCTCAATATTGGCTTCTTCTAATTTACTTTTTAGTCTCTCTTTTTGCCATTCAAGAATTTCTGGCATCCATTGACGGATTTTGCCAACTTCTGCTGTGATCGCTTCTAATCGTTTGATAATAAGATCACAAAGCGCTTTACCTTCGCGTTCACGTACTGTAATAAACTCATCTATCGCAGTATCAAGTAGCGCTAAAATTTCTTGCGAAATAGTATCTAAGTTTTGCTCTTTTGCCGACATTACACCCGGCCAGCGTAATACATCAATAGGGTTAATTTGAGCTGAGTCGTGTTCGGTTTGCACCCAACTTGCAGCGTTAATTATTTGTTTAGCTAGATCTTTATTTAATGAAAGCTCTTGATGTTGTGTTGAAGGATCTAATTCAAAGCGTAAATTACATTCGATCTTTCCACGAGTCAGGCGGCTTCGTAATCTTTCGCGAATGATAGGCTCAAGTGAACGAAATTGCTCTGGCAAACGAATATACGTTTCTAAGTAACGTTGGTTAACTGAACGTAATTCCCAAGAAGCAGTCCCCCATGGTTGGTTTAGCTCTTTTCTTGCATAAGCAGTCATACTTGAAATCATAATAACATCCTAAAATTGTAAAAAACTTGCTGGGCATTGTACCATAAATTCTGTATAATGCGCTCTTAGCTTAGGCTAAACATTGACTTATCTTGTTGATGTCCTCCTAAATGATTAACTCAAAACTAATTTTAAACAGAAACTGTTGGAGATATGCATGCGCCCTTCTGGTCGATCTGCGGAACAAGTCCGCCCAATCAAAATAACCCGTCATTATACTAAGCATGCAGAAGGTTCTGTATTAGTTGAATTTGGTGAAACCAAAGTACTTTGTAATGCCTCTGTTGAAGATGGGGTTCCTCGCTTTTTAAAAGGACAAGGCCAAGGGTGGGTAACAGCTGAATACGGTATGTTACCTCGTGCAACCAATTCAAGAACACAGCGTGAAGCCGCTAAAGGTAAGCAAACAGGCCGAACAATGGAAATTCAACGCCTTATTGCTCGCTCATTACGAGCAATGATTGACTTAAAGCTACTAGGCGAACATACCATTACACTTGATTGTGATGTTATTCAAGCCGATGGCGGTACTCGAACAGCATCAATTACTGGTGCTTGCGTTGCTTTAAATGATGCTATTAATCAAATGCTAGCAAATGGAAAAATCAAACAAAACCCAATAAAATCGTTAGTTGCGGCTGTTTCTGTTGGTATTGTTGAAGGGGAAGCGCTTTGTGATTTGGAATACATAGAAGATTCAAACGCCGAAACCGATATGAATGTTATTATGACCGATGATGGACGAATCATTGAAATACAAGGCACTGCAGAAGGCGAGCCATTTAGCCATGAAGAGTTATTACAATTATTAGCATTAGCAAAAAATGGGATAGCGACCATTATTGATGCTCAAAAACAAGCCTTAAAAGATTAATTGGAGAAAATCAATGAAATCATACAAAAGTGAATTTATTGAATTTGCATTAAATAGACAAGCCTTAAAATTTGGTGAATTTACTCTAAAATCAGGTAGAAAAAGCCCTTACTTTTTTAATGCAGGTTTATTTAATACAGGAAAAGATCTTGCATTGTTAGGCCGTTTTTATGCTGCCGCATTGATGGATGCTCATTTAGAGTATGATGTAATTTTTGGTCCTGCTTATAAAGGTATTCCAATCGTTTCATCAACCGTGGTTGCCCTTTCTGAACACCACAATGTTGATGTGCCTTATTGCTTTAACCGCAAAGAAGCCAAAGATCACGGTGAGGGTGGTAACTTAGTTGGTAGCTCTATTTATGAACAGCGCGTCATGTTAGTTGATGATGTAATTACCGCCGGTACCGCAATTCGTGAATCTATGCGGATCTTAGAAGACAATAAATCTAAACTTGCAGGCGTATTGATCTGCCTTGATCGCCAAGAAAAAGGTCGTGGTGAACTTTCAGCCATTCAAGAAATTAAACAAACTTATCACTGTGATGTTATTTCAATTATTACGTTAGATGATTTGATCCAATATCTTTACAAAGATCCAACTCGCAAAGATCAAGTGGGACTTGTTGAAGCATATCGTAATGAGTATGGAATAAAATAAACCCTCTCCTATTTGGTATACTTTTTTGTTGTATACTTCTGCTCGATAAAAAAGCATCGAAAGGTGCTTTTTGTTTTTTAGGCTATAAAACTCTACTTTTATAATTTACTTTTGGTTAAAATACCTGTCTATTTGAATACAATAAAAAATAAATATTTATTATTTGTTTATCGCATTTAAAATAATGTAAAACTAATGTTGACACATAAAGTTAATTTACATTGACTAGATATACTCCATTTCATACAGGAAGATAAAAAATATGAGTTTAATTGATTCCCAATCAAGCAACAGTAGTCAACAACGCGATCAGCTACAACGCCAAATATGGAAAATTGCCGACGAGGTAAGAGGTGCTGTTGATGGGTGGGATTTTAAGCAGTATGTGCTTGGCTCTCTGTTTTACCGCTTTATTAGTGAGAATTTTGCCAATTATATTCAAGCTGACGATGACAGTATCGATTACAGTACATTACCTGATGATGTTATTACCGATGAAATAAAAAAAGACGCAATAAAAACTAAAGGTTATTTTATTTATCCTAGCCAATTATTTTGTAAAATTGTAGCGGAAGCAAACACCAATCCCAGTTTAAATACTGACTTAGCTAATATTTTTAATGCCATTGAAAGCTCAGCTATTGGCTACCCTTCAGAAAGCGATATTAAAGGATTATTTGCCGATTTTGATACCACCAGTAATCGATTAGGAAATAACGTTGCCGATAAAAATAAACGATTAGCTGCAGTACTTAATGGTGTGGCCGAACTTGATTTTGGTGATTTTAAAGATAATCAAATCGATCTGTTTGGTGATGCTTATGAGTATTTGATCTCTAATTATGCTTCGAATGCGGGTAAATCAGGAGGCGAATTTTTTACACCGCCGAATGTGTCAAAATTAATCTCACAACTCGCTTTACATAACCAAAAGACTGTAAATAAAATCTATGATCCAGCAGCAGGTTCTGGTTCTTTGTTATTACAGGCAAAAAAGCAGTTTGAAGATCATATTATTGAGGATGGATTCTTCGGTCAAGAAATCAACCATACTACCTATAACCTTGCCCGTATGAATATGTTTTTACATAATATCAATTATAATAAATTCGAAATCGCACTAGGTGACACGCTAATTAACCCTCATTTTGGTGATGAAAAGCCATTTGATGCCATTGTGTCTAATCCGCCTTATTCAATTAAATGGATTGGTAGTGATGATCCAACCTTAATTAACGATGACCGCTATGCTCCTGCTGGTGTGCTTGCGCCAAAATCGAAAGCCGATTTTGCCTTTATTATGCATGCACTAAGTTATTTGTCCGAGTGTGGGCGAGCGGCAATTGTTACCTTTCCGGGGATATTTTATCGTAGTGGTGCGGAACAAAAAATTCGCAAATATTTGGTCGATAATGATTTTGTCGAAACTGTAATCTCGCTCGCACCAAACTTATTTTATGGCACATCAATTGCGGTTAATATTTTAGTGCTTGCCAAAAATAAAACCGTCAAAACCACACAATTTATTGATGCCAGCAAACTGTTTAAAAAAGAGACCAATAATAATATCCTAACTGATGAGCATATCAAAACTATTATGCAGGTATTTGATAGCAAACAAGATATCCAATATTTCGCTAAATCAGTTGATAACCAAACCATTGCTGACAATGACTATAATCTATCAGTCAGTTCGTATGTTGAAGCCGAAGATACCCGTGAAGTGATTGATATCAATCAACTTAATGCCGAAATAAAAGATACTGTGGCTAAAATTGATAGCTTACGCTCTCAAATCGATGCAATTGTGGCGGAGATTGAGGGATGATTATGCGTAATAATATAACTGAGTTATTAAAAGGTGTTGAGGTTGAGTGGAAGACGCTGGGGGAAGTGGCTAAAATTACAATTGGTGAATTTATACATCAAAACAACCAAGCTGAATCAGCTAAATATCCAGTATACAATGGAGGAATTTCACCTACAGGTTATTATAATAACTTCAATAATAGAGGACATAAAATAATTGTAAGTGCTAGAGGAGCAAATGCTGGATTTGTTAATCGTATTTCTAAACCTTATTGGGCTGGCAATAGTTGTTATTCTATAGGAATAAAAGATTATTATAAATTGAATTGGATATTTGTTTATTATTTTTTAAAAGAAAATGAAAAAAATTTGATTGGTAGTCAACAAAAGGGAAGTATTCCATCGGTTTCGAAGAAACAAATGGAAAAATTCCAAATCCCCATCCCTCCTTTATACGTTCAAACCGAAATTGCCCGTATCCTAGACACATTTACTGCCCTAACAGCAGAGCTAATAACAGAGCTTACTGCAGAGCTCGCTGCACGGAAAAAACAATACAACTATTATCGAGATAAATTATTAACTTTTAAAAAGGATGATGAGGTTGAGTGGAAGCCTTTAGGAGAAATTCTTCATAGAACTAAAGGCACCAAAATCACTGCATCTAAAATGAAAGAAATTCATAAAAATAATGCACCATTAAAGATCTTTGCTGGTGGTAAAACATTTGCTTTAGTCAATTTTGAAGATATACCTGAAAAAGATATCAATCAAGAACCGTCTATTATTGTAAAATCCCGCGGTATCATTGAATTTGAATATTACGATAAACCATTTTCCCATAAAAATGAAATGTGGTCATATCACTCCCAAAATGAACAGATTAATATCAAATATGTTTACTATTTTTTAAAAACTAAAGAATTATATTTTCAAAATATTGGTAGTAAAATGCAAATGCCGCAGATTGCGACACCTGATACTGATAAATTTATCATTCCAATTCCATCTTACAAGATACAGAATCGCATTGTAAAAATCCTAGATAAATTCGATGCGCTCACTAATTCAATCACTGAAAGTTTACCGCGTGAGATTGAATTACGTCAAAAACAATATGAATATTATCGGAATTTATTATTAGACTTTCCAAAAGTGCAAGAATCATAAGGTAGAGTTATAAAAAGATGAATACCACATTAAGGAATATTGCTGAAAAGCTGGATAAAAACAATAAAAAAATCCAATTAATCTATGCCTTTAACGGTACAGGTAAAACACGTTTATCTCAAACCTTTAAGAATTTAATTATATCACAGCATAAAGACGATAAAGAAAATAATGCAGCCTTAACAAGGCACAAAATCCTTTATTATAACGCCTTTACTGAGGATTTATTTGCTTGGGATAATGATAAACACCAAGAGGGTGAACATCAATTAATCATTCAACCTAACTCATTTACTGACTGGATTTTGAAAGACCAAGGACAAGACCAAAATATTATTCGTTACTTTCAATCCTATACTCATCAAAGATTACTGCCGCATTTCAATGAGGATTTTTCTGCTATTACTTTTTCACTAGCAGGAAATAATGATCAACGTATTGATAATATCAAAATATCAAAAGGCGAAGAAAACAATTTAATTTGGAGTATTTTTTTCACGCTGATTAATTTAGTTATTGCAGAGCGCAATATTACAGAAAAAAGCGAACGCTCGACAAATGAATTTGACCATTTACGCTATATTTTTATTGATGATCCCGTCAGTTCATTGGACGAGAATCATCTTATCCAATTGGCGGTAGATATTGCCCAATTAATCAAATCTAGTGAATTCAAATCCAGTAAATCTGATATTAAATTTATTATTACGACCCATAACCCACTATTTTATAATGTACTTTATAATGAATTAGATTTAAAAAAAGGCTATATTTTAAGACGCTTTGAAGACGGTAAATTTGCATTAGAAGAGAAAAAAGGCGATTCAAATCACTGTTTTTCTTATCATCTTTATTTAAAAGATATTTTACAACAAGCCATTAACGAAAAAAAAATTGAAAAATATCATTTTACCTTATTACGTAACTTATATGAAAAAACCGCCTGTTTTTTAGGGTATCAGCAATGGTCAGAATTATTACCTGACAATAAACAGGCTTATTTAACACGAATTATCAATTTTACAAGTCATTCAAAATTATCCAATGAAATGCTCCCTGAACCTTCCGAACCTGAAAAGCAAATTGTTGCCTTTTTACTTAATCATTTACTCGAAAATTACAATTTTAAACATTTGGAATAGACTATGACGACTTATACAACCCCCATCGCCGAAACCAATGGTTATATTATTTTAGATAACTACAACAAGCTTGAAGAGCCAGCTGCTGCTTATCAAACCGAAAATCAATTAGAAAACGAATTTATTCATGACTTAACTCGGCAGGGTTATGAATATTTGCCAAACTTAAATACGCACGAAAAGTTGTTGGCAAATATTCGCGTTCAGTTACAAACACTTAACAATATGCAGTTTACTGATGCGGAATGGCAGCGGTTTGTTTTGGAATATTTGGATAAACCCAATGAGTCGATGGTTGATAAAAGTCGTAAAATCCACCACAATCATATTTATGATTTTGTGTTTGATGATGGTCATATTCAAAATATTTATCTACTTGATAAAAAAACACTTAAAAATAATAAATTACAAGTTATTCACCAATTTCAACAAGCGGGTAGTTATGCCAATCGTTATGATGTTACTATTTTAGTTAATGGCTTGCCTTTAATACAAGTCGAATTAAAAAAACGGGGTATTGCGATCCGCGAAGCATTTAATCAAGTCCATCGTTATAGTAAAGAAAGCTTTAATCAAGATAATTCGTTATTTAAATATTTGCAAATGTTTGTGATTTCAAACGGCACTGATACCCGCTACTTTGCTAATACCACCAAGCGTGATAAAAATAGCTTCGACTTTACCATGAATTGGGCAAATGTAAAAAACGAACCGATTAAAGACTTAAAAGATTTTACTGCAACGTTTTTTGCTAGTCGTACTTTGTTGAGTGTACTTATTACCTACTCAGTTTTGGATGTCAATGATACTTTATTAATTATGCGTCCTTACCAAATCGCCGCAACCGAACGGATTTTGTGGCAAATTACTAGTGCATATCATGCCAAAAATTGGAGTACGCTTCAAAGTGGTGGCTTTATTTGGCACACAACGGGATCAGGTAAAACACTAACCAGTTTTAAAGCAGCTCGTTTAGCCACTGAACTTGAATTTATCGATAAAGTCTTTTTTGTGGTGGATCGTAAAGATCTGGATTATCAAACCATGAAAGAGTATCAAAAATTTTCAAAAGATAGTGTGAATGGTTCAAACAGCACCGCTGGGCTTAAGCGTAACATTGAAAAAACAGACAATAAAATTATTGTTACTACCATTCAAAAACTCAATAATTTGATCAAAAGCGAAGATGACTTAGCGATCTATGATAAACACGTTGTATTTATTTTTGACGAAGCTCACCGCTCACAATTTGGCGAAGCTCAAAAAAACTTAAAGCGTAAATTTAAAAAATATTATCAATTTGGCTTTACTGGTACGCCAATTATGCCTATTAATGCTCAAGGAGCACAAACAACAGCAGATGTATTTGGACGTGAACTACATGCTTATGTATTAACCGATGCAATTCGTGACGAAAAAGTATTAAAATTTAAAGTTGATTATAACGATGTGCGTCCGAATTTTAAATCAATAGAGCAAGAACAAAATCTTGAAAAACTCAGCGCTGCCGAAAATAAAAAAGCCCTGCTTCACCCAAACCGTATAGAGCAAATCACACAATATATTTTGAATAATTTTAAACAAAAAACCCACCGCTTAATGGGCAAGGACAAAGGGTTCAATGCCATGTTTGCAGTGAGTAGTGTGGACGCAGCTAAACTCTATTATGAATCATTCAAAAAATTACAAAAAGGTGTAAACCAACCGTTAAAAATAGCCACGATATTTTCTTATTCTGCTAATGAAGAACAAGATGCTCAAGGTAATTTTGCCGATGAAAGTTTTGAAATAGATGCCTTAAATCAGAGTGCCAAAGAGTTTTTAGCAATGGCTATTGATGACTATAACCAGGAATTTAAGTCAAACTATGATGTCAGCAGTGAGCAGTTTCAGAACTATTATCGCGATTTATCTTTAAAAGTAAAAAATAAAGAAATTGATTTATTAATTGTGGTTGGTATGTTTTTAACTGGCTTTGATGCGCCAACGCTTAATACTTTATTTGTTGATAAAAATTTACGGTATCATGGGTTAATTCAAGCCTTTTCACGCACTAATCGTATTTATAATGCGACCAAAACCTTTGGTAATATTGTGGCGTTTCGTGACTTAGAGCAAGCAACTATTGATGCGATTAAAACATTTGGTAAAAGTAACACTCGTGAAGTAGTGCTAGAAAAAAGTTATGATGAATATATGCATGGGTTTACTGATAATTCAGGTCAGTTCCATCATGGATATTTAGCAATCGTTACAGAATTACAAGAAAAATTTCCTCACCCTGATGAAATCATTACCGAAAAAGATAAAAAAGCGTTTGTTAAATTGTTTGGCGAATACTTGCGCGCTGACAACGTATTGCAAAATTATGACGAATTTGTTGCATTAAAGGCTTTTCAACAGTTAGATATGACAGACGAGCAAGCAGTTTTAGAGTTTAAAAATAAGCATTATGTGACAGATGAAGATCTGCAAAAAATGCAAACAGTTAAACTACCTACTGATCGTGCAATACAAAATTATCGTTCAACTTATAATGATATTCGCGATTGGCTACGCCGAGAAAAAGAAGCCAATCAGCAAGATAATCAAAGAATTGATTGGGATGATGTGGTTTTCGAAATTGATCTATTAAAATCACAAGAGATTAATTTGGATTATATTCTTGAGTTAATTTATGAACAAAATAAACAAGAAAAAACCAAACAAGATATTGTCGAAGATGCTCAGCGCTTAATTCGTTCAAGTTTAGAAAATCGTGCTAAAGAAGAACTTGTTGTTGAATTTATTAAACAAACGGATCTTGATGCTATTCCAAATAAAGCCTCAATTATTGATGCATTCTTCTTGTATGCACAGCAAGAGTTGCTAGCAGAACTAAATGCCTTAATTGTAGAAGAAAACTTAAATGAAGCTGAAACCAAACGTTATATTACCTCATCATTAAAACGAGAATATGCATCTGAAAATGGCACAGAGTTAAATGAAATTCTACCAAAAATGAGCCCACTCAATCCGCAATATTTAATCAAAAAGCGCAGGGTATTTGAAAGAATAGCCGCATTGGTTGAAAAATTTAAAGGTGTCGGTGGTAAAATTTAACTTTTTAGCAATTATAAGAACAGGAGCCTGATATTTGGCTCCTATTCTTAATTAAAACTTAATAGATAAAATCACTTAGAATGATTTTGTACACAAAATCTTGCATTTTCGTAGTGGTAAATGATGGTTGAAAAGTCAAAAGGTTCGCCTGCTGTGGTATAAAATACCTCTTCTACGTAGAGTGCGGGTTCCCCCGCTTGTAGACCAAGATATTGAGCGGTTTCGGTATCAAGTTTGATTACTTGGAAATATTTATCAGAAAAACCAATATTGATATTATAATTGTCTTGAATGTAACTAAAAATTGAGTTCTCAACAATTTCTTTATTCAAGTAATTGATTAATTTTTTTCGATAATAAGATTGCTCGAGGCCATATAATTTACCATCAACATAGCGCAAGCGTTTAATAAAATAAACGTCTTCACCGTCATCACACTGTAAATTATCTTTTACCTTTGAATTTGGTTTAATAAGATCAACATTAAGAACTTTGGATACACCATAAGTATCTTCTAAATCAACTGTAAATCCATGACTTTGTAAAAAATTGAGATAGCCTCTTTTTTTACGTTGGCGTACAAAAATACCACTACCTTGCACTTGGTAGATCACTCCTTGCCGTTCAAGGCAATTGAGCGCTTTGATAATTGTACTACGACTGACCTGATATTGATTAATTAAGCCTTCAATATTAGCTAGTTGCGCCCCTTTAGGTAATTGTTGTTGATAAATAAGCTGCTTGATTTTTTCAGCAACATATTGATATTTAAGCATTTAAAATTCTTTTTCATTCTCTAAAAATTTAATATTCATTTTATACAAGTTATATTAAGTTTTAAACTAAATCATATAAAAAAGCGATCTAGATCACAAACAATATAATTGGTCATTAACAATTTAAAATTTCAGACTAAGATAAACACATTAACTTACGTTAAGGAGCTAAATCAATGTCATCAAAAATAAGAGACTATAACAAACTAGCTGTTGATATTTTAAATGAACTAGGAGGGGAAAATAACATTGTGACCGTTTCTCGCTGTGCAACGCGTCTTCGTCTTGTTACCCAGCATACACCTGCTCACGCAAAAGAGAATATCGCTAAATTGCCAGGCGTGATTACTGTTGTTGAAAAAGGTGGTCAAATCCAAGTGGTTATTGGTACACATGTTGATAAAGTTTATAACGCCTTTACTCAACTGATTAATACTGATAATAAAGTAACCAATAACGATAAAGTGAATATTTTAAATCGTGTTATTGCGACGATGTCAGCTGTTTTTGCACCGTTTGTTTATGTTTTAGCCGCTTCGGGGATTTTACAAGGGATCTTAATTTTAATTAAATTAGGCTTTCCTAAATTGGAATCAACTAGCACTTATAAAATTTTTGACTTTATTTCTTGGGCACCTTTTTTCTTTCTTCCAATTTTTATTGCTATTACCGCTTCACAACATTTTCGTTGTAATATTTACATTGCGGTGGCTTGTTGTGCCGCATTACTTTCTCCCACTTGGACAAAATTGGCAGAATTAATCAAAGAAGGGGTAGAAATCGATTTATTTGGTATTGTATTATCAGAAACGCCTTATAACTCAACCGTGCTACCGCCACTTTTTTTGGTGTGGTTACTGTCGTATTTAGAGCGATTTTTGGAAACACGATTACATAGTATTATCAAACCTCTTTTAATGCCTTTAATCTGTTTAGTGGTTATGGTGCCATCAACACTCATTGCTATAGGACCAATAACTGCAAACGCAGCTCACTGTATTGCCAATGGTTATAATTGGGTAGTTAATCTTGCGCCTTACATTGCCGGTGGGTTGATTGGTGCTGTATGGCAAGTATTGGTTATTTTTGGTGTACATTGGGGAATAACACCTGTCATCACCGAAAATATCAATCAATATGGGCAAGATTCTTTCCAAGCATTCCAAACTATTGCCGTAATTGGTCAAGTGGGTGCTGTACTAGGTTTTTATATAAAAACTAAAACACAAGAGATAAAAGGTGTTTCATTATCTGCATTTATCACTGGTTTATTTGGTATCACTGAACCCGCTATTTATGGTGTAAATTTACGCTTTAAAAAGCCATTTATTTATGGATGTATCTGCGCATCTTTAGGCGGTATTGTTGCTGGATTCTTTACACCTTATTACTATACTTATGCGGCACTACCAGGCCCATTAACCATTGTCAATGCCATTAAACCCGATAATATGAGTTCGTTTTTTGGTGTAGCAATTGGTTCAGCAATTGCATTAATTGGACCTGTAATTTTAATCCAAATATTTGGCACAGGTGAAACAAAACAAGATATAACTAACACTAAAGACGATACACCCAAAATATCACTAGATGAGATTGAAATTACAAGCCCAATGACAGGTAAAGCGTTACCGCTAAGCGAAGTGCCAGACCCTGCTTTTGCGCAAAAGCTAATGGGTGAAGGAATTGCCATTGAACCAACCGATAACCACGTTTATGCACCTTTCGATGCCGAAGTCACAGCCGTGTTTGAAAGTTCTAAACATGCCATTGGTTTAACATTAGATAACGGTGTTGAGTTATTAATTCATGTCGGTATTGATACCGTTAATTTAACTAATAATGAGTTTGAATATCACATTGAATTAAATCAAAAAGTGAAAAAAGGAGATTTGCTAATTAGCTTTAATCCTGATGCTATTAAACAAGCAGGTTATCCATTAATTACGCCAATTATTATTGTTAACACTGATCAATACCAATTAATTTCATTAACCGATAAAACTGACGTAACGATTGATGATATCATATTTAAAATTAAGCAATAACAAGGAATCAAAAATGACAAAAAAACCATTTTTATGGGGCGGTGCTTTAGCTGCTCACCAATTTGAAGGCGGTTGGAACGAAGGCGGTAAAGGCCCAAGCGTTGTTGATGTCATGACAGCAGGCGCACATGGTGTACCAAGGCAAATCACTGAAAATATTGAGGCAGATAAATTTTATCCAAATCATACGGCAATTGATTTTTATCATCATTATAAAGAAGATATTAAGCTTTTTGCTGAATTAGGTCTTAAATGTTTACGCACTTCGATTGCTTGGACACGAATTTTTCCAAAAGGTGATGAGCTTGAACCAAATGAAGAAGGTCTACGTTTTTATGATAATGTTTTTGATGAATTGATTGCTAATGGAATTGAGCCTGTCATTACCTTATCGCATTTTGAAATACCTTTACATATTGCTCGCCATTATGGTGGCTTCCGTAACCGAAAAACAGTTGAATTTTTTGAGCGTTTTGCCATTACTTGCTTTGAACGTTATAAACATAAAGTAAAATATTGGATGACGTTTAATGAAATCAATAACCAGATGGATACCAGTAATCCAATCTTCTTTTGGACAAATTCTGGCGTGCAAGTCAAACCAGGCGAAAATCGACAAGAAGTACTTTACCAAGTTGCTCATTATGAACTTTTAGCCAGTGCTAAAGCAGTAATAGCTGGTAAAAAAATCAATCCTGATTTTCAAATTGGTTGTATGATTTCTCATGTACCAATTTATCCATTTTCATGCAATCCTGAAGATATGATGGCATCAGAAATTGCAATGCATCAACGATTCTTCTTCCCTGATGTTCATGTTCGTGGCTATTATCCAACTTATGCATTAAAAGAGTTTGAGCGAGAAGGCTATAAACTTGATATTACTGACGAAGACTTAGCCTGTTTGAAAAAAGGTACTGTTGATTATATTGGTTTTAGCTATTATATGTCCACTGTTGTGAAAGCTGATGCAAAAAATGATAACCGCGATAATATCGTTAACGGTGCCTTACCGAATGCCGTTGAAAACCCTTATATCAAAAGCAGTGATTGGGGATGGCCAATTGACCCAGAAGGCTTACGTTATACATTAAATCGCCTGTATGATCGTTACCAATTACCTTTATTTATTGTTGAAAACGGTTTTGGGGCTATTGATGAACTCGAAAACGGCAATCAAGTACATGACAAACCGCGTATTGAATACCTAGGCGCGCATATCAAAGCTATGCAAACAGCTATAGATTATGATGGCGTTGATGTTATGGGGTATACCGCTTGGGGAATTATTGATGTTGTTTCATTTACTACCGGCGAAATGAAAAAACGTTATGGTGTAATTTATGTTGATCGTGACAATGAAGGAAACGGCAGCATGAAACGTTATAAAAAAGATTCATTTGAATGGTATAAGAAAGTCATTAGCACCAATGGGGAAAATTTAAAATAATAATAATTATCAATTAATTATTATTGTATTATGAGGATGTTTCAATGCTTTGCCAACATCCTCTTTTTTTAAGAGCCAACAACTAAAATGGAAAAATCAGTTGCTTTTCAACTTGAGGATCGATTAACGTCACATGAAACCCAATTAGCCGAACACCTCGACCATTACGCCGTTCTAACCAAACTTTATGTGCTTGCTCAATTAAATCGGCTTTATCTAATTTAGACCACACATGTTCTTGTGTTGTTAGTTGAAAATCATCAAACTTAAATTTGACACCTTGCCGAGCTATAGACAAATCAGCACGCACTTTGCCTAATCGTTTTTCAAGCTCTTCAAATAATGGTTCAAACTCCAATAAACACGCATTCCAAGTATGAATATCATCAGTTAAAGTACGCTCTACCCCAACTGATTTACGTTGTCTATCACTACAAACTTCACGATCATCAATGCCTTGGCATCGTTCATGCAATATTCGCCCAAATTTACCAAATTGATAAAATAGTTTTGTGATATCGTAATTAACGACATCTTTACATACAAATAATCCCAACTGTGCTAACTTCTTTTCTGTAACTTTACCCACTCCAGGAATTTTTTTTAAAGGAAGCTTCTCAATAAAGCTATCAACTTTATCCGGTGTTATCACATATTGACCATTAGGCTTGTTCATATCAGAAGCCACTTTGGCAAGAAATTTAAGTGGCGCAACGCCAGCTGATGCTGTTAATTCAAGTTCATTAAAAATAGCTTGGCGAATGTCTTGAGCAATCAGGGTAGCAGAGCCATGACAAAGTTTGCAATCAGTCACATCAAGATAGGCCTCATCAAGCGATAGCGCCTCAATAGAGTTAGTATACCGTTTAAAGATTTGATGAATCTGTTTTGACACCTCTTTATAAACAGCATGCCTACCGGGTATTATTTTAAGATTAGGACACTGTTTTATAGCCTGTGCCATTGACATAGCACTATGTATACCGTATTGGCGAGCTAAATAATTAGCGGTAGCAACCACTCCACGTTTACGAGGATCCCCTCCTACCGCAATAGGCATATTACGATAACGGGGATTATCCCTCATTTCAACAGCGGCATAAAAACAATCCATATCAACATGAATGATTTTTCGCATAAATTGGTTCACAACATCTAAAAACATATACTGTATAAATATACAATACCACAGTTTAAACCGTTGTGTAAATAACCTGTAGCAGTTACTTATCCAATTTATCAAAATCAATTAAACCATTTTTATCATAAGGATCACCAATCCAACGTATTGATTGATGAAAATTAGGATTAACAACACTTTTTTCAGGAACATATAAGTTATAACTTAATCCTGCTAAATCAGACCAAGTGTGAATCAAATCTTGTGTACTAAATTTGCGATCCACATAATTTTGATAATTATTTGGATGCGTTTTTGCCCATGTTGGTGATTGCCAAAGCATAAATGGTATAGTATACATAGTGCGTGTTGGTGCTTTTTCGTTCCGCCCCAAAATATTGTGCGGTGGTGTTTGATAAACATCTTCGCCATGATCTGAAAAATACAATATAAACCCATTTTCTTGGCTATTTTTAAAAATATTAAAAAGCGTTGTTGTAACGTAATCGTTATAACTTATTGCGTTATCGTAGGTATTGTAGATACCCACTTTATCGTTATCGATATTAAATGAAATGCCCGTTTTATCTTTAAAACGATCATGCTCACCATCTTTTGGATAACGAAATTCGTATTTCATATGCGTTCCGAGCAAGTGAATAACAATAAATTTCTTTTCACTTGGATCAGTTAATACTTTTTTAAATGGTTCAAATACAGACTCATCATATCGTCTTGCGCTTTGATTACGATCATTATTCATATAAAATTGTTCATCAGTTTGCTGAGAAAACATCGTTAACATCGTATTACGTCGCGTCATTGTCTGTTGATTGGTGATCCAAAACGTCTTATAACCCGCCTGTTTCATTAAATGCATTAAAGAAGGTGTTTTTAAGTATAAATCAGGATGTTGCTCATCAGCAAAAGTTAACGCCTGTTGCAAAATTTCAATGGTGTAAGGTCTTGATGAAATCACATCATTAAATACCACAAAATCTGGATTATCTTTTTTGAACTGCTCAATTTGTGGTGTGGTATCCCGTTCATAGCCATAAATCCCCATTCGATTACGTGTTGTTGACTCACCGATTACGAGCACTAATGTTCTTGGAGTATTGCCGTTAGCATCTGTTAAGTTTTCTAACGGTGGTAACGTTTGCAAATGGTTTAAAATGTCTTCCATATTAGATAGTTGTGTCCGATAAGCCAAATAACTATTAAGAAGTTGCCATGGTACGGTTGTTTCCATACGGGTTAACAAATGAGATCCCGCTTTTCTAACAGAAGATTTTTTGATTGTAACACTAATAAACACCGGCATAATGGCATAAATCACAATTAATAGTGATATAATCCATTTAGTATGTTTTTTGACATAAACTGGTTTTACTTTAGTCCAAAGATAAACACCAACCAAGCTATAAATAATCAGAACTGCAACTAATTTAAAGCTCAAATATTGTTGAATAAACTCACTAGATTCCGTAAAGTTTGATTCGGCCATGATAAAAAACACACTTTGCGAAAACTCCTGCCGATAAATAGTAAAATAACCAACAGGAATTAAAGACAAAATTCCCACAATCCCACCAAAAACAGTCGCAATTTTTCGTGTATAATTAGGAAAAATCAAAATAGGAATAAGCCAAATCAGACTATAAATAATAGAATCACGCAACCCAATGATATTAGAATGACCAGAAAAGAAAATATACAGTTGCAATGCACTAGAAAAATAAGTAAAAAATAAAATATCAAAGATAAGTGCTGACCAACTAAATGAACGATTTGCTTTAGTGTTTTGCATAGAGATTGAATAAATATAGTTATTAATCATTCACAACAATCTACACAAAATAGATTAATAAAACCTTAAGATATAACTGTATGAATTTAAATTAACAACAAACTAAATAATTGGAAGTCAATTTATAAAAATAATAGACAAACAAATAGCAAAAAGCCTTTATTTAGGCTCTAGCAACTACTCTTTATTGAAATTAAAACCCAACATTTTGGCAATATGATTATTTTCAGATTGTTTTAATTGCTTTGGCAAACCATTAAAGACAATCTGCCCATTATCAACCACCAAACAACGTGAAAAATAACCTAGAAAATCACCTATATGATGCGATACCATCATTAATGTTAAATTAAACTCATCACAAATTTGATTAACTAGTGCTAACATTTCAAATCGTAAGGCTTGATCGAGTGCAGAAAACGGTTCATCTAACAATAAAATAGGACGCCGTTGAATTAGACAGCGAGCTAAAGCAACACGTTGACATTGCCCACCAGATAACTGATCAGGATAGCGGTTATTAAATCCCATTAAGCTGACTTTTGCTAACATATCATCGATGGTTTTCCGTTCAGACTCATTGAGTTTTAAACAAGGTCTAATACCTAGACCTATATTTTGTTCAATAGTTAAATGACTAAATAAATTATTATGCTGGAATAAAATTGAAACAGGACGTTTACCTGGTAAAGTATTAGTCATGTTTTGATGATTAAGTAAAATATTACCAGAATTAGGTAAAATAAATCCCGCAATCAAACTTAACAGTGTACTTTTACCCGCACCACTAGGCCCCACAATCAGCACCTTATCTTTAGATGCAATTTTGATATCAAAATGCATTTTAAAATTATCATAATGATAATTAATTTTATTCAGTTCTATCATAATCTATCACTATCAATAAACTAAAAGATAATATTAACAATAAAGCAGCCGTTACGGTACTTTCTTGATAATGATAATGTGATATCTGCTCATACAAATAATAGGGTAACGTAGTGACAGATTGACCACCAAACAACGCAATAATACCAAAATCCCCCAGTGACAATATTGCTGCAAAAGCAAAACTCTGGACAATTAATTTTTTTAGTGCTTTATATTCAATTAAATAAAAATGCAAAAATCCATTAATATTAAGTGATTGGCTTAATTGCCAGTAACGTGATGTGACATCATACATAGGCATGGCAAGATTTTTTAATATAAAAGGTAATGCCATTAAACCATTACACAACATCATTAACCCACAAACAAAAACAGAGCTATAAGCAAAAGGAAACAACAATAAAAATAAACCCGATGCTAATACCATGCTTGGAATAACTAAAATCAGCGAACCGACTAACATTAACCGATTACTCCAACGTGTTTGCTGATTAATCAACAAACGGCTATTTGTATAAAGCAACAATAACGCAAGCAACATAGCAATAATGGCAGAACCAAAGGCAATTAACAATGAAAACATGATAGCACGTTGAAAATCCATCGTTAAAAATACCCACTTAAAAGAACAAATACCCTCAACTAATATAATAACTATTGGTAGTAAAATAAATAATCCACCAATAATAACAATTACCATACACAATAACGCCAAATTCCACGAAACAGGTAAACGGTAGTGTGTTCTAAAATAACGCACGTTAATTTTTTGGCTATGATTAATTTTTTGCATCAAGCACATAAAAATGGCACAATAAACCAACTGAAAACATGCCAAAATCACAGCCTCAACTAAATCAAAATCACGAATAGCTTGATAAATAGCAACTTCAAGTGTGCTATATTTTGGCCCTCCCCCAAGGGCCAATGGGATAGAAAAGCTAGAAAAGCAAAGCATAAAAATAAGTGTTGCCATTGGAAGTAACTGTCGACGTAACAATGGCCATTCAATCAGTTTAAAATAAAAAAAACTTGAAAAATTCAATTGAGCAGCCAATTGTTTTTGTTCGTTCGGTACACTATTTAACGTTTGATAAAATAAACAACAAGCATATGGAAAATTGAGAAATACATGCGCCAGTAAAATGCCCTTTAAACCATAGATTGAGTCCAAAAATGGCATCCCAAAATAATCAAAAATTGATGCTAATAAACCATGTTGTCCATAAATAGATAATAACCCAGTAATCACAACCAGTGTAGGCAAAATAAAGGTAATAGGCATAATGCGCAATAATATTCCCTTACCCCAAAAATTAACCATTGATAAAGCCTTTGCCATCAATATTGCTAATAAAACAGATAACAATGTCGATAGCGTTGCCTGATATGTCGTTACCCAAATGACATGCAATAAATAGCTATCAAAATAAACAGTTAGATTATTGGATTTAATTGCATCTATGCAAAGTGCAAACAGCACTGCACCTAATACAATTAAGATCAAGCTTGCAGCGCTAATACCGGGAAGTAACGTTCTTAATTTCAACATTAAACTAAATAAAGCTATTGACTAATCGTGGATTTCCATTCACGCACCCATGCTTTTTGTTGACTTTCAACTTGCTTAATATCAAACTCAAGCGCTTTATTGATAGGTTTAATTTGTGCAAAGGCTTCAGGTAATTCTGTATTAACAATCGGATACATGATATTTTTTTCTGCAAATTGGCGTTGTACATCTGGTGTTAATAAATATTGTAAAAAAGCACGTGCTAATTCAGGTTGATGATTATATTTAGTAATACCTGCCACTTCAACTTGACGATAATGTCCTTCATCAAAAATTGCTGCAACATAGCGATGTTCATTATTATTCATAATATGTGCAACAGGCGAAGTGCTATAGCTAAGTACAAAATCGGCTTCACCTTTTAAAAATAACCCATAAGATTCGCTCCAACCCTTAGTGACTGTGACAGTATTTTTAGCTATTTTTTTCCATGCTGATACAGCATCATCACCATAGATATTTTTCACCCAAAATAAAAAGCCTAAGCCTGGGGTACTTGTTCTAGGGTCTTGATAAATAATTCTCCAATTCGCTTTATTTTCTACTAGCTCATGCATACTATGTGGAGGATTGGTGATCTTTTGTTGATCATAAATAAAAGCAAAATAACCAAAATCATAAGGTATAAAATCACTATCCCACCAATCAATATTCAAATTGTCTGGTTTGCTGATTTGGTGAGGGACAATAATATTAGCCATCTTCGCTTGCTCTAAAAGGTTATTATCTAACCCTAAAATAACATCGGCATTAGTTTTATCACCTTCAAGGCGAATCCGATTCAAAATAGATACTCCATCGCCTAATGTTACAATATCAAGCTGACAGTCACATTGGGCTTCAAACCCTTTTTTAATCTCTTGCCCGGGCCCCCACTCTGAAAGAAATGAATTATAACTATAAACGGTCAAAGTAGGCCGTTCGTCATTAGCGTTAGCACTGTTGTTCATAAAAAGCACAAACAATCCCAAAGGTAATAGAATTTTCTTAAAAAACATTTTGCCTCCAAAATAGCAAATAAAAGACAAAAGGTTTGAGTAGGTGCAATAACTCAAATCCCTCCGCTGGCATGATCCAGTTCAGGTTCGACGGGTTACGTTAGTCAATCTAACATTCTCAGCCCTTCTGGGCACCCCGTTGAGAACGTTGAGTAGTTTAGTTGTTATAGAGAGGATTGTAAATAACGGAACAGATAAACTAAAAATATTACCTTTTAAACCTTCAATAAAAAAAACAAAATAAAATCAATATATTTACTGAATATTTTTATTTATTACAACTAAATTAGCAATAAAAAACCGCTAAAATGCGGTTTCTTATAAAGGCTAAACGTAGTTATTTTATATTCTTTTATATTTTTATTTGAAATAATATTTATTTAATCTAGTAGTTAACTTCTTTTGTAACATATTTCATTTTCATCATTTTCGCCACACTTGGGCGAGCTAATACGTTCAAAGAGAAAAACATCTTTTGACATTACAAAAATTAGGGGGAAACGTTGGAAATGGTAAAAAAATATGCTCACTTAAACGCTGAACATTTAAGTCATTTTTCAAATGCAGTCACAATTTGTGTCACAAAATCAAAATAAAAATAATTAAACTTTGAACTTGGAGGTTAGAGGTTGTAGTTTGTAAACGGTTTATTATCTTAGGTTTTAATGGCGTCCCCTACAGGATTCGAACCTGTGACCTACGGCTTAGAAGTCCAAATCTTTAAAATTTAATTTTTTTAAATTTAATTTATTTTTATTTTATTTTTATTAAAAATCATTTAATTACATTTTTAAAAGAGTTACACGTAATTGCAAATATATCACAAATAATGCATTCTATTACAACCCAACTTAAGCAGTTAACTTAAGCAGTAGATTTTAAATTATGATATTAACAGACAGCAAAATCAAAGGACTTAAACCGAGAGAGAAAGACTACTACTCTTGGCATGACACTGAAACCAAAAATACAGGACGTATCGGGATAAGAGTTTTTCCTTCTGGCCGTAAAGTATTTGTTTTCCGATACTATGAAAATAAAAAAGCGAAGTTTGTTAATCTTGGCGATTATCCTATTATTATGCTTGCCGAAGCGATTAACAAGAGCCAAGAAATACTCAGCAATCTGAATAAGAAAGAATCAAACCTAGCCACGCTATCGCAATTATTTACCGATTATGTTAACAATATGAAGTCAACAGGTAAGCGTTCTTGGGGTACAACAGAAAACAGACTCAATCAAGTTTTAGATAGTAAATTTATTGACGGAGATAAAGCAGCTAAAGATATAACATCAACAGACATTAAATTAATGTTATCTGAGGTGATAAACAGAGGCGCATTGGCTGGAGCTAATAAAATTCGTGCTGCGGTACATGCCGCATTTAACTATGGTTTAAAAGCTGATAACGATCCGGCTAACATCCGAAATTCCGCCATCTATGGGTTAGATTTGAACCCTGTTACCGTTGTACCTAAACAGCAAGGAGTAGAAAAAGCTGGAGATAGATTTTTGTCTTGGGCTGAACTAAAAGAATTAATTGATGATTGCAATAAGCCATTAGAAGAATCCATAATACATCCCGATTTTAGAATTTTAACTTTATTATGTATCTATACTGCAGGACAACGACCTTGGGAACTTATTGCTAATACATGGGATAATGTAGATTTTGATAATAAAGAATTAACTATCCCACCTGAACTTTCAAAGATGAAAAATTTCCATGCGGTACCATTATGTGAAACGATTATTAACATCCTTAAGAAAATTAAGGATCAAAATGGTTTTATTTTTCCAGCCAATACAAAATCCGGTCATTTAGAAACATCTGAATTTGGCAAACAAATACGAAAGTATTGTAAAAAGAAAAATATGCAAGCATTTACTCCGAGAGATATCCGTCGTACATTTAAAACCTTAGCTGGCGCAATGGGTGTTAGTTCGGAAATGCGAGATCGTTTACAAAATCATAAAATGCCGGGAGTATCAAGTAAACATTATGACCGGTATGATTATTGGAAAGAGAAGCAAGAATTGATATCGGCATGGGAAGCAAAGATTAACTCTATCTAGCACCATGATAACAATAAACTACACACTACCAATTTACATAAGAATGACGCCCGAAGATTACGAAAATGAAATTACGGGCGAATGTTACATTATCAACAGCGAAGAAGATCACAATTACGTGTTCTATCAAACGCTGAAATCACAATATGATATCGCCGATTTTGTGATGCTAGAAGACGCTGTTGAGTATTGTAAGTTGAAGGTTGATAGCGTGTTTTGATTTTATTGTGGTTTTTCAGGAAATACAGCATTGATATCAGACGCATCAACACGAGTTAATAAAATGCGGTACTTTTTCCATTGTTTTAACTGCGCTTCTTCGTCAGATTCTTGCATATCTAAATCAATGATATCTTGAAGTAGTGCTATTTTTTCGTTTGCTTCATTGATTAATGCGATTTTTAAAGCTTGGTTTTGCGCTATAATTTGCTCATCGGATAACTGAATAGGTTCAGGGTCAACAAGTATTAGCTTGCCTTTTATAATTTTCAACTCCTTGCCCTCTTCGTTAGCTTTCATAGCCATTTCTGCGTATTCTTCATTTGTGTATGTCATGTTAATAACCTCTTACTGTCCACCTAATCAATGTTATCCCCGGATTTGCTTCTGTGTACGATTTTAACCAAAAATTGTGATTATACATCTCTCCGCATGCAAATCTAACCCAACCCCACGGACCTCCATCCGAGTAAAAATCAATGCTGACACCGTAGTTTTGAGTACGCATCGGCTTTAACAAGTTAATTACTGTCGAAATGACTAGCCGCACATCGTTTGTGTTAATTGGAATAACGCCTGATTGTTCAATGAATCCGTTTGAATACACGTTGTACCAACTATTTCCATTTGCATATGACTCTACGATATATATTCTATTATCCAACTGATTGATTTGATCCTGAATATTAGATACATCAGTAATAACTGATTTTCCTCCAACCGTTAATTTAGCAACGTCAACATGGGCACCTACCATGTAAATAGGTGAGTCGTTAACAACCTCTTTAATGGCTGGAACAGTACCAATATCATCAGCCGTCGGTTTATTATTTGGCGAGTAAACGCGTTGTCCTTGTTCAGTTAGAAATTTTACATCTAACTCCCCGTCTATTGACTGATTGGCTTCACCAGATTTTTTTATGAAAACTGTAGTATCAATTGATAGCACCGCATTTTTAGCATCATCTGCTGATTTTTTAGCAGATTGCTCAGAAGTTTTAGCGTTGTCTTCCGAAGCTTTAGCAGCATTTGCGCTATTACTAGATTGCTGAGCTGAGTTACGAGATGCTGTTGCTGATGAGCTAGCACTATCTGCATATGATTTTGCCGAATCTGAATACGATTTTGCTGATGCGATCGCATTATTTGCTATTGTTGCTGATTCACTTGCTGATTGCGCTGAGTTGCTTGCATTAGCGACCAAGTTTTCAACTGAATTTGCTATATTTTTTGCATTAGTTTCGCTTGCTTTTGCATTGTCAGCGCTAGTTTTGGCTAATTTTGATGCGTCTACAGCATTATTTTCTGAAATTTTGATTTTCTTCTCTGATTCTGCAGCCCTATTTGCGGATTTGTTTGTTTCATTTCTAGCGTCAATGACTTGCTGTAATATTGCTGGCGTAATTTCACTTTCGGACGGATTCAGTAAAAAATCATTTAACGAGCCATCTGCCGAGTCAGAAAACACTTGGATAGTACCAATTTTTTTTGGTGGAAATCCATTTATAATTAGTTTTACTTCATAGTCACATGGCAACACGTTCATCATATAACTGCCGTTGCTTGCCACTTGAAATGCTTGTGTTTGTGTTAATACTTTGCTTGTTGTTTTTTTTGCGTATAACTCGATAGTGCAGTTGTTGATAACATTACCTGCACCGTCGGTTAAAACTCCCGAAATTTTTGCCATAATTTTAATTTCTCCTGATAATAAAAAACCGCTACATGAGCGGTCTTATTTAAAAACTTAATTTATAGTTTGAGTAGTTCTTTTAATTTCTTTTCTTTTTCTGAATTTGCACATTTAACATCAACTAATGTGTGAGTTTTATCAGTCGGAAAATTATCTAATTTTTGCCTGATTGATCCACGTGCTTTAAGTTTCAGATTGTAATGATTTTCACTGATCTTTTTAACATTTATAATTTCGTATGTTTTTAACCTTCCGCCTAATGCATTCTCCTTATAAATTGCGTTGCAATTTATATTTTCAGAATACGAATTGCTAGAAAATAACAATATAAATAGTAATGTCGTTTTTTTTATCATTGCTCTATCTCCATTTTTTAAAATTTAAAATAATTTTCAGCATCTAAAATCATAACGGGTTGCTCTGATATAAACGAATTAAAGGATAGCTCTGTTTCTAATTTCCACACGTTAAATGCTTTTTGCACAGTTGTTGACAACTGATACCCGTTAGACCTGATACCAATATCGCAAAACCATCCACCATGGCTCTGTATGATATATTGAGCGCCCACCGACACTCTTGCGCACATCGGTCTTCTTATTCCGCTTATTGATTTCATCTGCCCGATTTCTTGTTGGTCAAAGCGAACAAAAACAGGATTGAGCAACACTTCATTGCATGAATCATATACAACACGTTTATTTTTGTATATTCTCAATCCATATTTTGATGTCTTAATAGAGCTTACTCCAAATACCACAGCTTTAGCTTTTATTATTCTATTGCTTACATTTCCATTATGATCGTATGGAATATAAACTATATCGTCCCGATCACCTAGTTGCCAACTTCTGCCAATCGAGATTGTTGGATCTTCACAATAGAAAAATACAAATGAATTATGATGAGTTAACGACGGATTTATATTTTGAATTCGCCAACCGCTGTTAGTAATTTCAATATCGCCCTTCCATATCACATTACTAAAGTTAGTATTTTGATTAATTTGAAAAAAAGAGTTAACACCATTGAACAAAATACCATGTCCATTAGCGTGTGCTGGTTTTGGCCACGTCAATAAAACAAGTTGTTGTCTGGTATTCAGATTAACCGCTGACGGGAATTGTGACGACCATCCTTTTGCATTTTTTCCATTTCTAAAACACAACTGCCTACTCTCATCTAAATACGCAATCGGATCTATTGATGCAACAATGACATTTGCATCAGTTTCATCAAATTCATCTGCAAAGCCGCAAGCATGAGAAAGATGCGCATAATAATCATACCCTTCTGGTACATAAAGCCCTGTTTCTGGGTAAACATCAGATCCCAACGCACCGGATATAAACATAGATGTACAGTTTCCATCTAAATGGTATGCAGGCCCTGTTTTTGTAAAAACTTTAATGCCAAATGACATTTAAACCTCCAGATTACCTATTTGAACGACTAAAGCACCTGTTTCATCAAAGATTTTTATTGTTCCATCTTTCATTATAGTTCCTGCGTTACCGTTCAAATATTTAATTGTTGCCGAGCCATCCTCTGCTACAATAAATCTGTCATTAATATTAATGCTACCACCTCGAATGGTTGGTGCTTTGATTTCAGTATATGCAACCAATCTATCACCACTGATAGTACCTGTGGCAATGAGATTGCCATCTAAAAATAATGCTGGTGATACCCACTTCGCACCGTCATACATTTTTGCCTCAGTTTTAGTTACATGCCTATCACCATCCTCAGCGTAAACAATTAGCACAGTATCTCGTGATGGCCACATTCCAAGAACATCATGAAAAAGCTGTGTAGCTTTATCATTGTTTTCGGGGAAAATCCCATCAGCGGTTTTTATTCTAAAAATGCCACCTGCAGTACCAACTGTATCATCTGCTGTTGTTGCTGAACCTGTACACATTCCCGAACGACCAGCCGCGTTAACCGCAATTACACCGTAATAATAAGTTGTAGACGCTTGTACATCAGCATCAATTAGTTTATTTGATGTTCTGCCTAGATAATTAGTCATAGCTTTAACCTCATCAAGTGTAGAGCCTTTGTAATACTCGAATGTTGTGCCTAGACCAACACTTGACGGCATAATCGGTTTGATTGTTACAGTATTACTTGAAGAGGAAAAAACCAATTGAGTTGGGGTCTCCGGTACTGCAATAGTAAATGCTACTGTAGACTCATCGCCCAACCTGCCGTCCTCTGTCGATATTCCACGTACGGACGCAGTATATTTACCCTCGTCAAGATTACTCATCGTCACGCTCATTTCTGGCACATTTTGTCGTGAGACTAAATTACCGTTGCGCAAAATCGTAACTTGAAATTCAAGATGATTCATCGTTCTTGGTGTTGTCCATGAAAGCACTGCTTGATATTCGTCACTATCGGGGGTAATTGAAACAGCAAGACCTTCAATTGGCGGAATTCCCCAACCAATAGATTGAGCGTTGTTGGGTGTAAAAACAGCGCCTTTATCGACAATAGTTTCTTTTTTAGGTTCATGCTCTATTGCTGTTATAGAATATGTACCGTCGTCATTTTCACTAATAGCGATCGCTTTAAATAAGCGTGATGATACGTTAACATTTGTTAAAATCCAAGTTGACCACTGATCTGCATTAACTGTTTGCTCTAAAACTAAAGTATTCGGTGTCTTTTGTGATACAACCTTAACTTTTATTAGTTTTGCATTGATGTTTTGATATGTTATGTAGCTATTTTTTTCAATTTCAACATCACGATCTAACGTCACAATGTTATCGACTACTGCGAGAATTCGCCCTCCAGATTGCGACATAACATATTCATTATCTAGAATTTCAATCACATCTCCCGGTAAATGTTGCAGCCCTTCTCTACCCACTGAAAACGTTACTGTTTGGCGCTCATATTTTTCTGTAGTTATAATCCACTTGCCTGTTCTGTGAGCCTGCCCGCGTGATGTACAGCCGAACGCTTCAACATCTAAAACATTGAGACCAAATCGTTTGATAGCCTCATCATCTGCAACGTATTCTGTTACAGGCTCCCATCCGTAAGCTGGGTCAATATATTTAACTCGAACTGCTGTATGTCTATCTTTCATTGCTGCAGATGAATAACTGAATCTACCATCAACAACATTTGCATTGGTATAAATAGCAACAGTATCGCTTGGTCTATCAATAATAGTCGTTAGCTGTGTTCCATCCCACACTGGCATAGCTCTAAAGATCGAACAAAGGTTATTTATCAAATCATACGCTTGTGATCTTTCTGTTATGCAACAATTGCATGTGAATCTAGGCTCTTTTCCGCCAAAACCATCATCAACAAGCTCATCACAATATTGAGCAATTGAATAGAGCATGAATTTATCAATTGAAATCTTACCAAATCGTTGCGCCATACCATAGCGATTACTGGTTATAATGTCATAAAATGCCCACGCAGGATTATTTGTCCACCCCGTTTTAAACTCGCCCAACCAAATTCCGTTGTATGTACGAGAAATAGGGTCATAATTATTAGGAATTTTACATCTGATCCCTCTAATCAAATATGTGCGAGTTGGCACACCATTAAATTGCGATGAATCAAATCTTAAACCGACGAGCGCCGTATTTGGGTATGATAATTTTACGTCATAAATCTCTGTATAAGATGACCAAACAGTGTTATTTACTAATAAATCTGACTTACTGTCTGGAGTCAGGCGAATAACGCGAATATTAAACGGCACAGAAGGTAAATCATCTAAAATTACAGATGTTAAATATTGTGAACGCGTTTTTTTATTTTCTAATTCAACAACTTTTTTTGTAACCCAACTTGCCCCGTTTCCAATTTGCACCGCCATGCTTACAGATGTTCTTGTTATATCACCGCTATTTGTCTGGCTATATAATGCAGAAACACCGACAGTTACGCGTACTCGATCGACATAAGGATCGGTTATCGTTCTAACTATTGGTGTTTTTTGTTTAACCTCTAACCCAACTGGGATTTCGTTTTGTGTTTCAGCAAATCCCGACAACGGTAATTGCGATTGTGTCCCAGCTGTCCACTCAACTTCAACGCCGTTAAAATTATATGATCCATCATCAGCTTGGATTGGCGTTTTATTTAAAAAAACCCCTTTTAACCCTCCCACAGGACCTTCAATCTGACCCTCACTGATAATATCAATAATAGATAATTGTTGTTTTGATTCTAGATTGTCAGCCTCAATTCTCGGAGTTTTTGTTTTTCCTGAACTGTCACCCATTTATCACTCCACATTCATTGTTTCAACGCCTTGCGACTCAACTTTTGAGCCAACCATTATTTCCCCAAAAACCCAAGGAACAGGCGATCCTTGAGCGGCAGTGTTGCCAAGACTAGAAAAAGAGGTGCTCTTTTTACCTTCGTCATTAGCTGCATCTTTCATTTTTGGAGTTTTTGTTAGCATTTGAGCCACACCACCAGCCATCATTCCTATACCCGCAGCGATAAACGGAGTTCCCCAACCGCCATAAATATTACCTATTACACCGATTACTACCAAGGCAGCCCCTGCAATAATATTAAAAATACCGCCATTTTTAGCGCCTGCGGCTACTGGAACAATGTGGATTACTGAATCATGTGAAATTTGAGAATGAAGCCCAAATTGCAACGTTTTATCTGTGATATCTTTTTTATTAATTCTAACTCGAAAAAAACCTTTTTTAATTTCTTCCTTTAGTCCTTTAATTTGTAAATACAAACAATTTAGAGCTTCACTCGCTGTGTCAGCGTTTATTTTGTATTTATTGCCATATTGCTTAAGATTGCCGTAAAGTTTAATGATTGCCATTGTTTGTGCCTCCATATTGAATGATAGTTTTTAAGCCAGTATCCGCTAAATAAATCTCTTTTCGATAGACGACGTGGTAGATGATGAAGAATAAAGTTATTACCAATATAAATAGCAGCATGATTAACGGTTTTACTGTTAAGCGGAAAAAGAATAACGTCGCCATCTTGCAAACTAGATATACTTACCTGATGAAAACCATTAGCTTGCATATTATCTAGATAAAGATTTTGCCCGTTGTCCCACCAGCCGTCGTCACGGTGAAAATTCGGAAAATCAAAACCACATAGATGATATGCATCACGAAATAACGCGTAACAGTCAGTTACTCCATGTTTAAATTCACGACCTAATAAAGGTTGCATATATCTAAATTTGTGAATTTTGTTATCACAGACTAACCACCAATCAACGGCAGTTTTTTGCTGATAAAACTGGTCAGCCTCACTCAAAATAGGCAAACCGTCGGGGTGAGAATGAACAATTGCAGTTATAACGCCACTTTCTTCCGTTTTTATCCAATCATCAGGGGATATTTGGAATGTTTCAGTGGGTGTAGGTGAGATATTTTTGCATGGCAGATAAATTTTATTATCAATAACAAATCCGCAGCATTCAGCTTCACCGCATTGTTTAGCATGATTAAGTATTTGTGTTTTCATAATTAATTAAGAGAGTTTAGCAGAAGCGGGAAAACCGCCGAAAGGAAGAATGCCGTTTTTACCAAAGCGAAGTTTGCAACCCGTAATCGTTCCAGAACATTTATCTTTAGTAACATCGTTGGTTGGAGTATCTCTTTCATCAGCAACCGCACCACCCGTGTAACTACATTCAGAGCTACGATATTGCCAGCAGCATGTATGTGCGATGATTACCCTAGCAGGCAACATAACGCCGTCACTTTCACAAGGTAATGCTAATTCAAATGTGGCAGATTCGCTTGGTATTAAATTAGTTAATCTCTCAACTAAATATTGCGATACCACTTCTTGGGTCGGATCGGCTTTATTATTTCCACCTTCAAAATTTACAGCATCTAAAAATTCAGCTAAAACCTGACGTCTAGTTACTACAGCTCCGAGCAAGTCATCAAATGATTTCACTAAACCAGTTATTAGCCCGAAAGCATTAGAAACAGTCATTGTCGGGCGATTACTAGTGCCCTGCCCATTTTTTTGAAAACCTTCTACTTTTATGGGGTATGGCTCATAAGTGTCTCCTTGCCAAACAATAGCTTTTCTTAGCTGATTTACTCCTGCGTGAAATCTAAAAACTAATTTTTCTCCTGCAATTTTTGATAAATCCACATCATATAAATCAAGTATTGCACCTTGTTCAAATTTTGAGAGAAGCTTGATTGTGCCATTAGGTACATGTGAACTCATGCGACTACCTCTTCAAATGTTGCTGTTATTGTTGTTGCAGTGTTCATAACGTTAGATGTCCAAGACGAGCATTTAACTGTTATTAATTTGTGCGAGTTCGGCTCTATCCATTTAAATGCGTGAAGCCCACCTTGACGCGTTAAAAAGTCATTGATGTGTTGCGCATCTTCTCGTGCTACTTTTAGCGTGACACTGTATGAGCGCAAGTCGTTGTTAATACCATCCTTGATTCGTTGCTCGTAGCCGTCACCGAATTTAATGGTTTTTATCTTCGGTTCAGCTTTTTCACTCATATTCGGCGCAACTTGCCAGTGAAATGTTTCCATAATTTTCTCCATGCAATAAAAAACCGCTGTAAAAGCGGTCTTATTTATAAAATTTATTATTTTATTGAGTAAATTATTTTACGTTTGCAATGCAGTACGATGATGATTTTATATAATTATCGTCGCGGTAAAACGTATATTTTTTACCCATGTAGTAATTAGCGGTAACGTTAATTTCACTAGAATTAAATTTATCAATATCAAGCTTTTCACCGCTTTGAACAATCAATGATTTTCCATCATAAATCAACTTATATAAAACATTTTTCCCATTCCATGAATAACAAAACAAGCCTGTCCCGTTTGAATTTATTTTAATTGTGGTTAAGTATGGCCCCATTCCTGCAACCCATACACCAACCATTTTATTATCGACATTTTTTGGGCTTGAACGTAAATAATCATCAGCATTCACATCCCCTACCGTTTTACATCCAACTAAAGCAAAACAAATTAAAAATAAACTCAATACAATTTTTTTCATACCATCCACCTTCGTTAGTTTTTGGTAAATAGTATGTGATTTAACCAAACAAATCAACGGCGATTCAATATCCCACCTGGTCGTTGTTCTTCCTTAAGCTTAGCTTCTATCATTTCCTTGAGACTTCTGCCTAGTGATTTTCCATCATCTTCCGTTAATCCATTATTTCCGACATTCACTGGAACATTAACAGTTATATTACCGCCTGATTTATTCGTTGCTTGCAAGAATCCTTTTAAATCAGCGTTTGTTCTAGCATCGACTACACGCTCACCTTTATCAAGTAGCCAAGTACCCTCTTTGGGGATGTTGTCAATACCGCTGTGGGCCATTCCACTAATAGTTTGTGCAGCAATAAGTCCTACCGATGCATACCCCAATCCTCGAACCAACGACGCCGCAGGTATCCCCATTATTGGGCCAAGTTCAAGCGCTTTAGCTGCAGCAACTTCGGTGCTAATCATTGCTTGTGCAATAGCTGATGCTTTACTAGCAAGAAACATCACTTTGTATGCAGCAGATGATTCGCCTGCGGTTTCTTTAAACATATCAGCAATAGAGCCAGTTAATGATGAGAATGTACCGAGCGCAGCTAATGTATATGCAGACTGAATATCCTTTTGCTTTTGTTGCATAGTTTCTTCAATCTTAACAACAGCATCCGCATATTCTTGCTGACTAATTAACTTTTGTGATAATAAGTCATTTTGAATTTGTAGCTGTTGCTCATTCCAGTCGCGTAGCTTTTTATCATCTTCCGCTACATTCAGTAAATCGCTACCAAGTCCGTTGTAAGAATTGTGATAGCTAAATGAAGGTGCTGATTCAGATGCTTTTTTAGACATTTTATTCAGCAGTTCTTCACGTTCTTTTAATGACAGATTTGCTTTTTCAATGACAGATAAATGCTGCTTGTAAGTATCTAGTTGTTGCTCCGCTGGAGTGCGCAAAGAATCCATAATTGATTTATATTCTTTTTGCGCATTTAGCTTATCTAACTCGATAGCTTTTGATTCTAACGCTTTCTTTTGAAGATCAGTTAGCTTACTTAATTCCCCTTCCGCTAATTGCCTGCGGATTTTTTGTAGCTCAGTGATATCAGTGTAAGCGTTGATTTGACTATTGAGACGATCAAGCTGCGTTTTATAAACATCAGCAGTGATTTTGCCTGTTTTTACTGGCTTAAAACTTTCTTGTAGCTTGAAGCTTTCACGTAGATTTTTTGTATATAATCTAAGCTTTTCAGCAAGCACATCTGACATTTTGCCAGTTAGATCTTGACCTTTTGCTAAAGCAATTAAATCAGCAGCGTGTTCAATAGCAGCATCTCCGGCTGCGCGTTGTAAACCAGCAAGCACATATGCTGCTTCCGCTCCAGCATCTGCTTTGACGTTGTTAACATCAAGTTGCTGACTAAGTACGCCAAGTTGATTTTCTAAATTCGGAAAATCAGCCGCATCAAGTAACTTTACTTTAGTTGCTGTTTCACCAGAAACTTTACCGACAGCATCTAATTTTTCTTTGTTTTCTGCTAATTTTTGTGTGTTTTGTAATAATTCAGAAGTTACAGAACCAATTACTTGCTCAAGCTCTTTACCGCCCCCAGCTGTTGCTATTAATTTTTGCCCTGCATCATATAAACTTTCACCAAATTCTGATGTTGTTATTTCTCCATTTTTTACTTTGTTTTTTAGTGCGTCAATTTGTTGTATATATTCATCAATAGCTTTTTTATTCGTTGGAGATAAATATACAGTCGCACTAGAATAATCTGCAGCCATAATAATTTCAGATAAACTATCTTGTAATTTATCTTTAATCTCAGAAACATTTATATCAATATCTTTTGTATTAATATCAATTTCAGCTTGCAGTCCAGTTGTTATGTTTAACTGTCTTGATTTGTCGAGCTCTTTAAATTTAGCAAGCAGTTCATCAACTGGTAATTGTAATTCTTCAAGCGGCTTTTTAGCTTTGTCTGCGCCGTCGCCCATTGCAAAAAATGCAGCACCAACAGCGACTGCTGTAGTCAGCAATCCAACGGGTCCACCGAGTAGACCTAATAAACCACTGCCAGCTCGCGATAACAAATTAAACTTACTAGTTAATGCGTTTACTTTTGTTTGTGCAGCAGCTAGCTCATTATTTGCTTGTGTTTGACGATTAATAGCTGCTGTTAAATTATTTTGCGCAATTAGATTAGCTTTTAAACCAACCGCACGCTGTGCTTCAAATCTTGCGGCATTCACTTCGGCAACCGCTTTTAATTGCAAGCTTTTAACTGTCGCTAGTTGTGCTTGAGCTTGAGATATTTGTGCTGTTCTGTTTGCTAATGTTGTCTTTGTAGCATTAAAAACAGATAGCGAAAGTCCGCTAAAATATCGTGATAGACCAATGCTAACAAGAATTGTGCCAGCACCAGTTATTAAATGAATATTATCTGCAACGAATTTCAAGCCGCTTGCGATATTTTGAGTAACACCTGTGCTACTATTTAGTTCGCCAATTAACGCTTTAAAACTGTTTGATATCTGAGTAAAACCGTCTTTTACAGTATTACCCATGCCGTCAGCCATTTCACCCGTTTCATCTTTAACCTTGATCATTGCATCAGCAAGCTGTCGCATTGATATTTGACCACTCATACCGAGTTGCTTTATGATCTTTTCAGCTTTACCTGTCGAATTTGCCAGAGCGGTAACAACATTTGGCGTTGATGCCATTATCGATTTCCAGTCGTTACTACTAACTTTCCCTGTGATCATCGATTTAGTGATTGCGTTAATGCTTGTTGATACTTTATCTGCAGAAGTCGCATTTATAGTATAGCTGTTTGACATAGCTTCGATAAAGTCGATCGTGTCATTTGTGCTATAACCAAGATCACGCATTGATGATGCTGTTGCAATGTATAGTTCTTGTGAATCTTCAATTGCTTTAGCATTACGATTACTTATTTCAAGCAAGCGACCCTGCACCTGCTCATAATTATCAGCTGAACCCTCGACAGATGTAATAGCCATTCTGATACGAGCGGCTGATTGCCCCCAATCGTCCGCCATATTGACAATGCTAGTAAAGGCAAAGCCACCGGCAAACGCTGTAGCTACACTTAATGCTGATGATTTTAGGTGTGTTAATTGCATATTCATTGCTTGAACTGAGCGATTATTGCTAGCAATGTATGCATCAAACCGCTTCGAACGGTCTTCCATTGTTTTATAATAATCTGTACCAAGCCGTGATGCCCTGCTCATTTCTCGTTGATATGATGATGAGTCGGCAGTAACTCGTATTGCCAATTCTCGCAATGTTGCCATAGTTATTTCCCAAGTAAATTTGATAGCGCGTCAAATATGCTGACAGGCTCTTTCTTCTCTTCTTTGAATTTAAGTAAACAGTCGTCAAACTCGACTTTTGCACCTTGTGAGCGATAAATGCTTGAAGATATTTGTGCAGCGTGCCAGTCGTGACGTTCGTCGCCAATCGGGTTTAATTTGTCGAATGCGACCCAGTAGTAAAATTCTCTTGCTGATAGCGTTTGTTCAAGCTCGGAAAGAGTTTTACCGAGCCTTAATGCTAATTTAAGCTTAAAAAACAGCTCAGGATCGCTTTCTACTTTTTTTCAGCTTCTTTTATCGGTTCTTTTTTTAAACCAAGCAATTCAAACGCTTCATTGACTAATCGAGTGTGAACTGGACCGTAGCTTTTTACTAAATCATCAATATCATCACTGAAAACAAAATCACCGTTATCGTCAAGCAGCACAGTCGCAAATAACGTTGCTTCCGCTTTAATGTTTAACAAATCTTTTTCGCGATCAGTCAGTTTTTCATTATCTGTGATATCTTTGATTGTTTTGATATAACGGTTAAAATCAGTGTGCAAAGGCTCACGAATAGTGACCGCAACGCCCCATTCTTCAACCCGAATCTTTTTGGTACGAAAGCCTGAGTTTTTTGCTGTAATAATTTGTTTTAAATTCATTATTTTTTCTCCAGTGACTGTCCGCCAATTTGTGGAGCCGGAGCATTAAAAACGAACTTACCTTTAACTTTGAATGAGAAAGAGCCAGTTACCACGCCGTTTTTTGCACCTTTAAACTCGTAACTTGTTACGCGTGCTATCCAGTCGATTGAGCTACCGTCTTCATACTTAATTTGAAATGCGTAGTTATCCCCAGTATCGTACGATTTACGTAATACTTGCTGTGCAGAATTACCAATAACAAAATTAGCATTCATTGAAACCGTTGCCTCTGCAGGCAAGCCGCTGATAGTTTCTTTTGTGATTGATGAAAGTGTCGATACGTCGATTTCCTCACCTTCTGGCGCAGTCATGGAGTAATCGGTTACAGTGCATTCTAGACTAAGCTTTGCTGTTGCTGAGGCGATAAATTTAAGAGATGGATCTTTACTAACAAAAACACCGACATCCCTTGTTTTTGTGTATTCGCTACTTTGCACTTCTTGAAGTTCTGGCATATTAATATCTCCAAAAATAAAATAAAAAAACCGCAATTAAGCGGCGTAAAATGGTTAAATGGTTAATTATTGAATGTAAAATTCTAACGTTGAACGATAAAGCTCGGTTTCGGTTTCATAGCCTTGACGACTAGTGATATTGAATGGTTTTAGTAACTTTAATTTTTCGTATGCTTGTGCTCTAATATTTTCAGCTTCGAGCAAAGTTTTTGCATAGATGTCAATCTGAAAACAATACTCAACAAATGATTGACCACACATAACATCGTCATAAACTTCTGATATTTTTGTGTAACAGATGTAAGGAGGGCTTGTTCCTTGTGGTGCAACTAATGGACTAACACGACCATCGCACAAGGTTTTTAGTGTATTATTGATTTTAATTTCTATCATTTTGAGAAAATCTCATCGATATCTTTTAAATACTGTTCAAATACTGCATCTTCTGCCTTTTTTACATTTGCATCAAAAGCAGGACGGACAAAAGGACGTGCTGACATTTTTGACGTGCCGTTTTCGATCATCCACCAGTAAAATGGCAAAGTTTGTTTGCTTTTGCCTTTTTTTGATTTTTTGATTACTCGAATTTTTTTAAACTTAACGCCAGCAGTTAGCGAACCTCTTGCGGTATCAACAGAAATAGACCGTTTTAAGCGTCCAGTTCGAACAGGCGCACTTGCACGGACAGCGTCACGAAAAACAACAGCACCAGCGCGTACAGCCTTTTTTGAAACTTTTCGTTGCTCTGCTTTTGACAACAACTTAAAGTCCGCTTCAAGCTCTTTAAATCCAACTATTGATAATGTTGATTTAATCATAACGTACGCCCTTTTGGCAGGGTAATTCAAGCCTTGTCCTTTTTACATCTTCTAATACCGCTTTAATATCGTAATAGATACCGTTACATAACACGCGCATATCAGTAGTAATATCTTTTCTGTACCGAATTAGGATTTTACAATCTGTTTGCACCTGTTCAGCTTGTGAGCTTTGATACTCTTTCCCTGACACGTCCCGAATTTCTGCTCGTACAGTACAAACATCGACCCATTCATTAACTTGCTGTCCTAGTTCGTCTTTCCGGCTAACTTGCTTTTGAATGGTTATCCGGTTTCTTAATCGACCTGCTTTCATATTCAAACACCATAAATTATATAGGGTTGCAACAGGCTATTTGTAGTGATTGGTATTTCTGATGTGATATTACCAATATTAATAGTTTCCCTGTTCTCGTACCAATGCCCTATTAACTGTAACATCGCACCCGTGATTAGTTCATCGATTAATAACGGTCTTGGATCATTTTTGTATTCATCGCTATCAGCAGATTGATACAAAGTTCTCCTGGTTACGTTGCTGACATATTGAGCGGCCATTTTCATATAAATATTAAGTAAATTATCATCTTCATTGAAATCAGGCTCTATATTGCAATGCTGCTTGATTGCTACCAAATCAATCATAAATTACCTACTTTTTCTTTTTAGATGAATTTTTTACCGCTTTATCAGAGTCTGCTTCATCTTTATCATTTATTACAAGCGCATAACCTTTACTGATAAGTTCTCGTCCGTGTAAGTCTGACGTTTCAAATACTTCACCGTCAAGGACGACACGATTGCTCAAATACAACGGCTTTAGTAACTTAATTTTCATGTTAACCCCCGTTAAAAGCGGCATTTCTGCCGCATTGAATTTAAGATGGAATCGCAGTTCCAAATGACCCAAAAATAAATGCTTCAGGACGTTTTACAGCAAGGGCTAAACGTTCTTCACAACGAATTGAAATCATATTTTTTTCAAAATCATCAGAGTTTTCGGTTGAAATAACCACATTGGTGTCTTCACGGTCAAAAATTTGTGCCCCTGTTGAGAAAGCACCCGTTAAGAATTTACCAACAAATGCAGCAAGCTCTGTTGCAATTACTGGTAACCCCCAAAGTGTAGGACCAATTAATCCTGTTGGGTTTGCTAAAATGTAACCTCCATTTGAATCCTTGGTTAACTCTATTTTAGCCCAATCAGAGAAGTGTAAAACATGCCCCGAAGCCGGTAATCTTGCAAGTTGAGCTTGAAGCATTGCGAGACGTAAGTCATCAATTGGTGTGCGTTTTTCTGGAGCAAATGACGGTGCAAAAGCAGATGCTTGCGGGACAATACCGTGCAGATGCGCACCTGTTCCGTCCCCGAACAAAATCTCTTGTTCCTCAACATATTTCAAACCGTAGCGCATTTCGGCATCAATCGTTGATTGCAATTGTGCAAAGTCATCAAGGATTTGTTTGGATGCTTTAAACATGTGTGCCACAGTTGTGACAGGTGTCACTTTTGTGCCGAAGCTAATATTGCTGTACGGCTTTGTTGTATTTTCAGGTACAACCGCCGCATTATTCGTAAATCCAGTTTGCTGAACCCAAAAAATTGCTGGTGATTTAGTTTTACCGGAAGCGATCAAGTCACGAATAAATAACCGCTGTTTTGGCAAAGTATCGATACCTGATAATCGTTGATGTTCAACAACACCGCTTGGTACATCGATTGACGTTAAGGCTGCTTGAACCGGAATGCTAACACGTTTGCCACCCTCAACACTTGAAGCAAATAGTTTTACATTTTCAGATGATGTAACAATTTGACCTGCGCTTAAAGCTACTTTTTTGGCAGTAGTTAATGGCATTGTTGCAATTTCTTGTTTAACTTCGCCGACTGAAGCTTTTATTGTTTTCTCCGCTTCACGCAGTGCGTTAATCTCAACAAAAGCCTTGTCTACACTGTTTTTGGTTTCTAATGAAAGCTCTCCAGCGGCTTTAGCTTCTTTTAGTGCATTTTCTGCGGTTACATCAAGTTTATTGGATGCTTTTTCAATACTCGCTTGTAACCCTTTGATCATATCTAATATTTCAGACATTATAGTTCTCCAGTTAATTTGTTTATCGATTTTTGAATATCGGCTAAAGCCGTGATGACAGCGTTCTGCGTGTCTGAATCGGTAGCGTTTTGCGTACCCTTAATTTGATTAAAAAGCTCCCGACGCTCACTTCTAGTCATTCCTGATTTCGCGAGTAAGGTGTCGAGCTGCTTTAACATTGATTTTGCTTTATTGTCAGATTGTTTTATTTCATCTGCTGATAAGTAGCTATCTGCAAATCCTTGTTCAATAGCAGATGGGCCACTTATGTAAGTCTCATCATCCATCATAGTGAGAATTTCTTGCGTGGTTTTACCTGTTTTATCACTATAGATACCGGCCATTGCTTCATCAAATGGCTTTAACTGCTCTGCGGTATTTGATAAAAGATTACGATTACCAGCAACAACAACACTACAGTTATGGATCATTAAAAACGCTGATTTTGCGATCCTAACTTCATCACCAGCCATTGCTATAATAGATGCTGCAGAAGCGGCTATACCGACAATATTAATGGTGACTTTACCCTTATATTCTCTAAGCAGATTGTAAATAGTGATGCCCTCGAACATATCTCCACCGGGAGAATTAATATTGACTGTTACATCTTTGTTGTTGAAGGTTCTTAAAAGCCCAGCAATTCGTTTAGATGTTATCCCTTCACCTGTCCAAAAATTTTCACCAATAGATTCATAAATAGAAATGGTGTTGTCACTTGATTGTGCTTGAATACTTGGGTCCCATTTACTTAATACTGCATTTGATATTTGATATTCCGCGCAGGGTTTATTCTCCAATATGCTTGGATTGAATTGAAAAGACATGATTATCCCTCTGGTTGGCCAACCTTATCTAAGGTCGTCATATTTAATTGAATTGTGAATTTTTCGCCGCCATCAATTGGTGGTAGATTTTCTTTTGCTCGAACCTCATTTCGGTTCATCCACCCATCTTGAAGAGCTTGTTTATAATAATTGGCTCTCGCATTACTATCAGCTCGTAACAACCCCTCAACAGAAAACTCAGCAAAATAACGATCATCACTATCTAGCAAACATCGCCAAATTTCTTGCTCGATATTAACCAGAGTTGGTCTTAATCCTGTTATCAAAAACTGAGTATAAAGAGCTTCAACACTTGACGCCCAAGAACTTTGTTTTTCCATATGCCCAATTAGCACAGGCGGAACACCAAACCATCGGCATATTTCTTCAATTCCGAAAGCTCTACTTTGCAGTAATTGCGCTGTTTCTGGGTTGATTGTGATCGCTTTATAGTCGAATCCCCCCTCAAGAACCATTAACTTACCTGCGTTTTTAGAGCCAGCGAACTGCTGAACATTTTCACGGATAGCATGGCGTTGCTCTGAATTTAACGGCAGTGTTGATGTAATAAAACCAGAGTTTTGAAGCCCATTTTTAAATACATTTGATGCGGCTTCGTTGGTTGCTAACGCAGATCCAATAATATCTGCCCCAACTTGTATTGGTGTTAACCCTACCGCACCATCCAACCCAAACCCTCGAATGTGCATTATTAGATCACGTGGTATATTCCTCTCTGTATTAGTAACAGGATCTGAATATGTATATGTTATTCTTCCAGAATCATCACTACCGACTTTCATGTACTGCGGTAACAAGGGACGTATACCAACAAGCTCTTTTTTAAACATTAATTTTTCAGAAAATGAATTACCCCGTAAACAAATGCTAGCGGGGATCATTTGCATAAATCTTGCTGGTGTTAAGTCTATAGCGGGTTGTTTGCAAAGAATTCGATATACTGGGTGATTAATGGCAAGTTGTTTTGAACCGTCGTTATTTCGCTCATAAATTTTTAAAGGTAGCGTCGATATCGTTTCCGATACCAATTTTACACACGCCCACACCGCGGATAACTGCAATGAACTATCAACGCTAACATTTTGTCCGCTTCTGGAATTTCCTGAATAATCAGACCATGCCGTTTTTACTGTCATTTCCGGCGTAACGCCAAGCCATTTTAATAATGCGGCCTTAATAAAGCCTTTTTCGTTTTTATTTCTCATTAAAGCACCATGATCGGGTCATTAATAAAAGAAGATATGTCCGTACTATCATCTTCTTTATTTGTTACACCAAAAGCCATAGCTAACGCTTGCATTCCATCTATTCGCCCTGTTGCCTTGTGTTTATCGAACTTCCTATTGTCCGCTTCATCACGTGTAACAACAGCATTAGCAGCACACATAGTTAATATTGGATGGTTACCGTGTCTGATAGTTCCATTTAAAAGCTCATCTTCTAAAATCGACAAGGCAGGCGTCATATCTTTAAAACCTTGCCCGAACTTAACTAACGGTGGATTGGCATTAATTCGCTCAAATTCCTTGATTAAAAAGTCAATGTGATATCGGTCAAAGGCGATAGCAGAAATGTTATATTCTTGGATGATTTCATCTAGTTCTTTAACTAGATACTCATAATCAATAGATGCCCGTGGCGTTGTTCTTAAGTAACCTTGTTTAGCCCACACGTCATAAGGCACTCTGTCCCGTTTTGAACGATCATGTATACCAACTTCTGTTGCCCAAAAATACGGGTGAACGTTCCAGTGCCCATCACTTGTTTTTGATATAACAACGAATGCGGTTAAGTCATTCTTTTGTGATAAATCAAGTCCAGCAAAGCTAATGATATCTTCTGACGTCGGCTTGGCTGAGCAAGATTCCCAAACATTGCGGGAAACAAAAGGACTAACGACGGATACTCTTTGATTTAAGTTTAAATTTCTGAACTTGTTTTCTTCGCTCGGCATTCGATTAGCGGCATTAGCAAGCCGCTTCAAATCGTCATAGGAACGAAACAGACCAAGGGCTGGGTTTGCTGCTTTCCAAGCTTCTTCATCCAACACATCAGCATTTTTTTCAGCAGAATAAACATGGGAAACAATATGCGGATCGTTAGAGTTTTTTGCATCATCAAGCCACACACTAAATAAATCTGCATCGTTAGCCGCTTGTGTGCTAATCGCAATGAGTAATGGTGCTTTATGTGCACCCTGCGATGTTGTAATTGCATCAACAAAATCGCTTCTTGGTCCAACTATTTGCCCTACCTCATCCAAGATAGCAAGAATTGGCGATAGTCCATGTGCCGTTTTTCCTTCAGCGGCTAACGCTTTATATTCAACGTTACAAAGTAAACCATAAAGTCTTTTCCCACTTGGTACAACCCTTACAATTCTTTGTAGTTCAGGGTTTAAATTCACGATTTTAACAGCTAAATCAAAAACTATTGCAGCCTGCTCTCGGCTCATTGCTCCGCTTACGATTTGCGAATTCTGTACAGCTTCGGGACCAACCAAGTGCGCCAATAACAGCCCAGCAATTAAACCTGTTTTGCCGTTCTTTCTCGCAATGCTGAGGTATGCCGAGTGTGTGCCGTGTGGGTTATCGTAGATTTCTAAAATGAACCTTTTTTGAAAATCCGCCAATTTCATCGGCTCGCCAAGGTGTTCGCCGTCAGGAACTCGGCAATATCGCTCAATAAAAGCAATTACTTTTTCACCTCTCGTCATATTCCACCTTAATGTATTGGAGTGGCAAGCAAGCCATCATCATGTTTACCCAAGTATTTTCTAGCTTCTTGCTCGTTTTTATTATGATTAACTTGATCTCGTGATTCGCCATTTGTTGCATGAGAGTGTATTTGCAGATTTCTTTTTTGTGCTGCCACTAATCGACCCAAGTCAGTAATCTGCTTATCAATTCGTTTTATCTCGTTAGAGTTTCGTTCTTCGCCAGTTTTTTTATTCTCTTTAGACAACTCTTTCCTTAATTCGAGAATTCTTAACTGGTTATTACATAAATCAGCGCATTCGATAAGGTCGGTATCTATCCATAAATCTAACGATTTCGATTTGATGTTAGCATCCCAAAAAGGGCGAGCTTTAGCCATTAACCCTGCGTATTCAGGAGGTTCAATTGTGTTTTTAGCGGCATTATCCATTGCCCTGATAACCGCCGTAGTGCTATCTGAGCGTGTTTTCTTTTTTACGGCCATAATCAATCCTAAAAAAACTAAAAAAATCGGGTTAGCGTTAAAATGAATGAGGGTGGGCGGTTTTCAAAGCATTTAGCTGGAGGAATTACCTACCCCCTCCCTGCTTTTTTTTACCCAATTCAATATCAATCGGATTGTTAACCGCTTCACTATCTAAGTAAAAATCAACATATATGCGAGGCGGTTGATTGGGTTTTGTCTCGATACTAACAGCTACTTGATTAGTTAAAAGCTGTCCATCTACTGCAATACCGTAGCCATAAAATCCACCATTCTTATATAAATGGGCTAATTGAATTTGTTTCATTTTTCTTTACTCCAATGTCCACCATAAGGCATACCATTAACATCGCATCCTATCTCTATTCCTCTATTCTCAATACGTTGTTTAGTGCTTGAGTGATGAGTACTACATAAGCCCTGATAGTTTGATGAATCCCAAAACAGTTTCTGGGCTTTCTTTATCTTTATTGGGTCTTTCGATATTAATGCTTGTTCGAGTTTGTGAGGAATAATGTGGTCTACTGCTGTAGCGGGTTCATATCTGCCTTGCTTCCTACACATTACACAAAACGGATTACGCTGTAGATAGGTTAATCTGGCTTTACGCCATCTAGTGTTGTTATATACGTTTATCATGGTAGTTGATTGGTTACTAGATATTCTTTTAATTTGCTATTAGAATCCTATAAAACTATTGATTTTTTTTTAATTAAGTTATGGTTCTTAACATGATTATGATTTGTATGGAGTGTTAATATGTCTAGTAAACATTGTTTATTATGTGGTGAAAATAAAGAGTTAATCAAAGGGCACATTTACCCTAATTTTATAAGAAAATGGATTATGAAAAAAGGTGGTGAAAACATAAAAAAATTCATTAAACTAGATGATCCAGAAAATATAAAACATCAACAAAACACTCCAACCAGCCCCTTATTTTGTAGTGAGTGTGATAATGAAAAATTATCGAAAATTGAAGGAGAATTCGCAAAAAATTGTTTTGCTAAGATCACATCAGGAAAATACGATCCAGAAATTAGCGACCTTTCATTAATTAGAAAATTTTCAGCTTCGATCTTATTCCGATTACTACACTATATAAAACTTTCAAAACAAAACGTTTTCTCCGAATTGGAGAAGTATACTGACGCTCATGTAAATAAAGCAATAGAAGAATGGCGGAATGTTGTTATTAAAGAAAATAGTCCTAGTTGCTATAAACTATATTTTAATTATTTATACACAACAGATAAGAAAAAATCATCCTTATTATGGAATTTTAAACCCTATCTTTTTTATGATAAGAATATATATGTTATGGCAGTATTATGTGGACCTTTGTTTATAATTGGCGGACTTACCCCTAACATAACTTATAACAGTGGAATGATTGAAGGTGTAATAAATCATTTAATTAAACTTTGTTCTGACAAAACCTTCATTATCGGGGGAAATGACATTAAACTAGGAGATAACTGTTTGTTCCATTTCATTAATGAGGATTATCTTTTAACCAGTATTTTAAGCTGACAGACACGTATTACTCATCGGCCTTCATTTTAACAAAATGCGTGTCCGATGAGTAAAATAAATTCTCCAATTGCTTTTCCTTAACCAACCTTTTTTTGCCCCGCTCCATACTTGTCATGGTGTCTTTCTATAATAATATTTTCTAGAGCACTCTTTTAATCGTTTTCTCAATTCAAGCATTTTATTTCCCTTTGTTGATTAGATTTATTGCCCTTTTGTCCGTATTACACTTTTCAATAACATTTAGCAAATGCTCGTTATATCTTAGACTATCGCCGAATGTCATCGATTTAGGCGGTAAATTTGGCAGGCAATCACTTAATAGATTGGCTGGTATCGGTCGATTGACGTAAACCTTTCGCTCTGTTGTACAGGCTGTCAGCAATAGAAGTAGGAACACGCTCATTAGCACAGTCATTATTTTTGAGTTGCTCATTGATTTGCTCCTGCCGTTCTAGTGATTGGTTTTCTAGCTCACGTTTGCTTTGCTCATTATCTGCTATAATTTGATTGTTTTTAGCGATATCTCGGTTCAACTGTTCGATTTTCTCAGATAGTTCAGCTTTATCTTTTTGTAGCTGCTTTTTTTCTTGATAATTGTTGTAACCGAAATAGATAGTAAAGGCAAAAGCAGTAATGATTAATGCCGTGTTCGCTATATTTACTTTAGACAATTTGAACATGATGAATCACTCAATAATAACGATACAAATAAAAACCAACCCCAACCGTTGACATCATTAACCGCCATTATTGAAGCGATGATGAAGCATAAGATAGACATAACGCTTTCTCCTTTTCTCGTCTGATTACTAAGCCGTTTAGCACTTTACCGCCTGCCTTGTTCCACCTTGGAAACTCATTACAAGCCGCTTTATAATCGCCATTGTTCAGATGTTTATACATCGTTGAAGTACGCATCTTTGTGCACCCAACGTTAAACGTAATCGAAGTAACAGCATCAAAAACATGTTGAGGCAAATGAAAACCATTAGCATAGCGATTAACGCACATTTCTGCTGTTTTGATATCATCTACCCATCTTTTGGCTATTTCCTCGTCTGAATAGACTTTTTGTTGAATATTACCCGTAGAGCCAATACCAACCGTTAACACATTAGCTGGGCAATAATAAGGCTCTCGTACGCATGATTCTGCATTACCGATTATTTCAAGCCCTGCTTTGCTCGTTCTGATTTCGTCTGAGTAATTAGCAATAACAATCCCGATGATTACTGAAACACTACAAATCGCACTCGTCGCTATTCTTGTTGTGTTTTTCATAGTATTGCTCTCTCAGGTTCTTTTTGTGATGGAAATCTCGGCGTTTATACAACCAGTTAATGATAAATGTCGCTATTGATAAAATAATACCGACAATAATGGCAATATCATTTAAGCTAAGCGCACCTAAAAGCGTGCATAAAACACCCCAGAAATAAGATATCGGTGATGAGTATCTTTCCATAATTAATTCTTCTTGTTAGTTAATGATGTGACAGCGTACTAGCTAAATGTTAGTTATGTGTGTGTCTAGCTTTGCTGTCGATTCTGTAGATGCCCCCAAACGTATCAAATCTCAGCATTAAGCAGAATTACTGCTACTTGACCAAAATAAGTAGAGGTGCGAGGGGGACTGTTATGGTGGGTCTAGCTGGACTCGAACCAAGCTACCTTTCAATTATGAGTTGACCGCTCATACCGTATGAGCTTTAGACCCTTGAAAATGATTGACCTAAACGTGATATACATAGGTTTAGGCACGGTTACGGTTCAACGACATCGATGTCGCCGACATTTGTAATATTGATTATTAAAGCGACATAACCCAATTTAACATTGCTTCATCGCTTTCTAATACAAAAATCGGAATTTCCAGTGAACCTGATTTTTCCGCACTGTTTAGCGCATCTAAAATATCGATTAAATATTTATCCTGCTATCTTACCGTCATTAAACACCTTTAAAAAATTAACATTTTTGTTTGTTTTTATATTGACAAAGTAAACATTTTTGTTTATCATAATCATATCTTAAAACAACACGGAGGAATAATGAAACAAAGTGAGTTTTTAAGATGGTTAATTGACCAAGGCGTTGAAGTAAAGCAAGGAAGTAATCACACAAAGCTATACTACAACGGAAAGCAATCAACTATGCCAAGACATCCAAGCAGGGAGTTAAAAAATGGCACAATGAGAGCAATCAAAAGGCAATTAAATCTAAAATAACTAAAGCCCTCGCAAGGGGGCTTACTTTGAATGAGGTTTTTATGTTTTATCCAGCAGAATTAATTAAAGATGAAAATGGTTATACTGTTACATTTAGAGATATTCCCGAAGCTATCACCTGCGGTGATGACTTAGAGGATGCTTTAAATATGGCGAAAGATGCTTTAATAACAAGTATGGATTTTTATTTTGAAGATCATCGTAAAGTACCGCTTCCTAGTAAAGCAAAAAAAGGCGAACATTTAATTGATTTGCCAGCCAGCCTTTTTGCTAAAGTATTACTATTAAACGAAATGATTGACCAAAATATCTCTAATGTTGAATTAGCAAAACGCATTCATGTAAAACCACAAGAAGTTCAACGTATCGTGAATTTAGAGCACGCAACAAAAATCGATACTATTAGCAAAGCATTATCCGCTCTAGGTAAACATCTTGAATTAAGAATTATCTAAAGTGTCATTATTCCTCTAACAAAAAAGCCTCTTAATTGAGGCTTTTATAGGAGGTAATAAAAAAGCCCTGTTATCTCTAACAAGGCTTACATCCAACTATTCGCGTCGAATATAACACATTTATATCATGCGCCACATATAATTTCAAGCATTTTTTACGATTTTTCGCCCCAAAATTGATAAGCTCGATAAAATCTCGTTTTAAGGTAATCTAAGCACCAATTAACTCTATTTCTTGCTTGATAGTTAGTTAGTCTATAATCTGTTATTTTCTCGAGATAATTAGCTATATCTGACATAGCGTGACCATAAACATAATAGCTAACCGCAATTTTGATAATAGGGCTGTTTCTGCCGAATGTTTCAATTAAAAGCTTGTCCACCTTTAAAGCTTCATCATCAGCTAATTGTTCGGCGTGGCGGTGTCTTAATGAAGCAATAATATCACTAGCTTTTTCGAATAACTCTTTTCCCTGATATCCTTGGCTATATAAACTATCAATAATATCAACTAGCGCAGTATTACTAATATCGGAGGATGATAGCATCATTTTAGCAATCACATTCTCATTACTTTCTTTTATCTCTTGATATGCCCACGCTCCCCAACCTGTAAGAATATTTTCAATAAATAAGCGTTGGTAAGCTGTCAGTGACATACTGGTACCAAGTTGCTTTTTATTCTTCAATTGTGCCAATACATTGTATGCACTCTCGTTTTTTAACGCATCTTCATTCAGATTTTTGGTAAACCTTGCAACCGCTTTTATTGCCGCTTTTTCACTGGTATAACGTCCCAAATTGTAGTGTTGCCGATTACGATAAACAATAGCAACCCATTTATTATCTGATGCTGAATAATGCACGCCCTCTAATAAATTTACCTTAGGTATCTTTCTTTCAATTGCTCGAGCTTCTTCTAGATTATCAAAGCGATTATCTGCAATATTGCCATTTTTGTGCTGGATTTTACGTTTTGGCCATTCGCCAGTAACTAAAAACCACGCAAGGCGTTCTGCGGCGTATTTACGGCTATTTACAAAAATAAATAACCGACCTTGCTTGTCATGCACACCTTTAACATGGATACCCTCTTTATAAGCAGACGTAAAAATACCTGTGTTCTGGTCATAATGCACAGCATCTTTTAAAAACTGATGACGCTTATTTTCTCCAATACGTCTAGCTGTTCGACCTAACCGACGAATTGAATGAGCTGATTGCGCTGATTTGCGAGTTAATCCTTGTAGAATTTTTTCAGCTGTCATTAAATTACCCCTCTGCGCAACTATCACAATATATAAAATGACCTAATAAAGTTAAGGTTAAATGCCTAACTGTCATCATCCCAAAGCAAGTGATTTCCTTTGATGTAACCTCTTGTAACATACCGTCCTCAATTAATTTTTTGGCTAGCTTTGATTGGCTTTGAAAATAGGTTCCTGTTAATCCTGCCATAAATGCTTTTTCTAATATTTTTAATTCTGCTTTAGTCACCACGTTTCACTACCTCGCACCCAAAAATAACGCAATCACAATGACAGCAACTAAAAACTTAGTGACTGAATAGAATTCTTTGATATATTTTTTATGCTTTGCATTTGTTATTTTATAAGTCACGCCTACTCCCCTTTTTTCTCTTTTAAGCTCACCCATTCATAAACTTTTAGCCCCTGGATCAGCACATCATTAAAATCACCTTTTTCTGGCCATCTAATCGTTACCTTTTCAACATCGTTATGTATTGATAAAAGGTTATTCTTAGCGCACCTAAATGCGGCTGATTGTCCTGTTAAATTCCAATCAGTATCAGCAAAAATCATCAGATGCTTAACGCCAAGCGGTGCTATAAATTTTTCTAAAAATGCCGCATTGATAGTAGACCATGTATGACATTTATAAATTTGATAGCATGACAAAGCTGTTTCTATCCCCTCAGCAATGCCAAGCGTTGACGAAACGGGAAATAATCGAATCGCTACCGATTTTGCATAAGTCAGATAATTTTCATCCTGTAAACTATTTAGCTTCTTGGGTGTGGTAATGTTTGCTTTACTGTCTCCATTTAATAACGTGCGATGCAGATAACACAGGTTTCCGTTAAGATCCGTTGCTAATGCATAAATAGCACTTAATGCAGTATTTCCCTTTCCCTCGCTTGGTGAATACTTTATGTTGCATACATTAGCAGGTAACGTAATATGGCGATTATTGAGGTATTTTTCTGCCTGAGTTCCTTTTAGTGATTCAAGATTATTAAATTTCTTAATAACCTTGTTCCTAAGCTCATTTATATTGCTTCTTAGCGGTTTAGGTTGATTATTATTAGTGTATGAATTGCCGATCAGCAGATCGATTTCTTTCGCTAACGTTCTAAAATCTTTTTGCTGGGTTGTTTGCAATAACTTCCAAATATCACCATTACCACAACTACAAATCCAAGTCCCTTTATTGTCTTTGTTATCCATGCGATATTTGTTTTTCTTACCGCACATAGGACATTCACCACAATAATGCTTACCTCCAGTGATTGGAGGCAAATTATAATGCGCTAAAACAGCAGGAATGTGATACTTGATTGCGTCCACGGTTCTCATGCTTGACCGCCTAATAATACTTCATCAGTTGCTAACGATAAGTCTTGCTGTATTTTTTGTGTTGATACCCCACGACTTTTAGCGTATGCAATTTGTTTACTTAAAATAAAATTTCTCACCTCAGGACCAATTTCTTTTAAGCAATAATTCAACTTTCTTGGCCACACGCCAAACTTGCTTCGGTAAACATGAGCGCACCATCCATCGCTTAATGATTTATTTTTAGTTTGTGCTACTTGATGCTGATAAAACAAAATTTGAGACCACCAAGATTGCTTTTCTGATTGGCTATACTCAGTACGCTTACCTTTGTTGATTTTTTGAATGTTACGGGTTTCGTCTGTTTCAACATCTTCATTAGCTAATGGCTCATAACCGCATTTAGGACATGTATAAACACCAATAGGCTTCATAAATTTACAAGACGGACATTCCTTTGGCTTTTTCTCGGTAATTTGGCGTTCTTGTATTTTATTATCCTTCATACCATCATCCTTTGACGGTAATTTGTCATACTCAATATCATCAGGAAAACCTAAACGGTGAACCGTTCCGCTATGGTCAAAAATAACGCACTTATCTTTTCCCTCTGCTGTCCTAAGTCCCCTACCAATACACTGAACCCATCTGATTTCTGACTTCGTTGGACGGGCATAAATAACACATCGAACATCACTATCAAAACCAGCAACAAGTACACCAACATTGACAAGGATTTTAGTAATGCCCAACTCAAACCGTTCAATAATTAATTTGCGCTCATCTTGTGGAGTACTAGCTGTCATAACCTCAGCGTTAATCCCCGATTTTTTAAACTGGATAGTGACATAATTTGCGTGCTTAACATTGACGCAAAAGCAAACTGTCGGTAAGTCATTGCCGTGTTCTAACCAGTTTTGTACTAAATCACCCACCAAATCAGCACCGCACATAATTTCGCCTAGCTCATCTTCGTTGTAATCGTTCCCCATCGCTGTGTTATGAGATTTAACACCTTTTAAATTGGGCTTAGTTGGTGCATAGAATTCATAAGGGCTTAACTCACCAAGTTGTATTAATTCTTTCATACTGGTTGGCTTTATGAGTTTTTCGTAATATTGCCCTAGGAATGTTGCGAACGGTGTTCCTGATAACCCGATAACCTTTGCTGATGTTTCTTTGATGTATGCCAGTAACTTTTTACGTTTTAAATGAGCTTCATCAATGATAATCAGATCGACATCAGCAGGAAGTTCACGGCGAATCAAAGTATCGGCACTGGCTATCTGAATCGGTTTTCTTGGGTCATATAATTCATGCTTTTGCCAAATCACAGAAATAAGATTTTCATCAATCCCGTATTGAACAAAACGAGCCATTGTTTGTTCAATCAAAACCGTGTACGGAGCAATAAATAACACGCGCATATTGTTATTAATAAAACCATCAGTAATGAATGCGGCAAGACCTGTTTTACCGCTCCCTGTTGGGCTACTAACCATGAATGTGCGGTGTTCCTTCCAGTTTTGACGAAGTTCAGCAAGTCCCTTTTTTTGAGCGTGATTTGGAGTGATATTAAGCATGATTACCTTCTCGCTGAAACCACATCAATGCCTAACGTTTTGTGCTGAGATAAAAAACTATTTCTCAACAAAATAAAACCTTGCTCACCATGTTCACCTAGTGACTGAATACGCTCCAGTGAGCGAATACGAGGGCTTTTGTTATCAAGCTCAATCCAGCAAGACTTACCGCTCTTACTTACCTTGAGGTTGATCTTTGCATTTTCCAAGAAAGGATGCTTCGCCTCCTTCTCAACCACATAACCATTTAGGTTCAACTTAGCAATCAATGCCGACATAAAAAACCGCTTATCCGATACCGTCGTCTTATCAAACTGCTTGGATAGTATTGTTATAATCTCAGCTTTCATTCATGCCCCTATATAATAATTAAGATCTATATAAATAATTCTTTCTTTGGAATAGTTATAAAATATATATACTCAGTAGTATTATTAAACTACCAAGCACCCCCGCCCTTACCCATCAAAAGCCGCTTCTCTCTCTTGATGAGTACCTCAAAAACATGTTGAGGATTTTCGTTACAGCATAACTATTGGCGGCTCACAGACCTGACAACTCATTACACTTGAATAACGTTTTACATATTTACGAAGCCTTGTATTGGCTTCTCTACGAGCCTTATTCTCCTTTTTGTGTGCTATTGGCTCTTTTTTATATTCGGCTATAAATACATCTGTATATAACGCAGATACCCTTTTCCTAACTCGCTTAGGTAGCTTTGATAACATTTCGATGATCCACTTTTCATCATCTTTGCAATAAGTTTCGGGTAAGCAATAGATTGATGTCATGAGAATCATTCCGGCGGAAATAACTCTGGCAAATCAGGGCGCAACTCACACGCTTTAACTACGCCATTTGTTGCTTTAACAATTAACGGTACATAGTCAGCTTTGACTTTTTGCTTGTTATGTAGCCATTTCCAAACATTTGGCTGAGTTGTTCCTGTTATTTCTCCTAATTTTTTTTGCCCTCCAAGAATTTCAATTGCTAACTGAATGCTTCTATTTTTATTCATCAATATTCTCAAAGTTATAAAATTAATATTTAATAATAACTAAATATAACTTAAATAATAACTCAAATCAATAACTTTTGTGTTGTCTTAAAATAACTATAGTTATATGATGTATTCAATAAATCATATTCATTAAATAAGGTCTGAAATGGAGCAAAGTAACTTTAACGAGCGTGTAAAATTAGCGTTCAAGATGTCAGGACTATCGCAGCACCAACTAGCAGAAAAAGTAGGAATTAGTCAGCCTGCAATTCAGAAAATACTATCAGGACGATCTAACTCATCCAGAAAATTAGTTGAAATAGCTAATGCGTTAGACGTTGATCTGTTTTGGTTAACAACTGGTTCAGGAGAAATGAAAAAAGGTAACATAAATTCTAATGCAAAAATTTTAGGAACAATAGACGATTGGGATAGTAATACACCGCTTGATGATGATGAGGTAGAAGTGCCGTTTTATAAGGATATACGATTATCAGCTGGCAATGGATTTGCTGACGACATAGAAGATTACAACGGTTGCAAGCTTAGATTATCTAAATCAACAATGAGAAGATATGGAATTGATAAAAATTGCACTGTTTGCTTAACCGTTTACGGAGACAGTATGGAACCTGTTTTTAGAGATGGAGCAACAGTTGCAATTGATCGGGCTGATAGACATATCCGAGATGGGAAAATTTATGCAATCAATCATGATGGTTTATTAAGAATAAAAATTTTAGAAAAATTGCCAGGCAATCAAATTAAAATTAAAAGTTACAACTCAGGCTATGATGATGAAATAGTGCTTCAAGATGAGATAACTATTTTAGGGCGTGTTTGGTGGCAATCATCGATACTAGACTAAAACTAAAAGAGATTTTTAAAATGAATAATTTTGGTCAACGAATTAGAGCCAGACGAGAAGAATTGAATTTAACGCAAGAACAAGTAGCTTCGCAGGTTGGAATAAAACAACAATCTTATCAAGCAATTGAAAGTGGAGAAGTAAAAAAACCTCGCTATTTATATGAAATATCCGTTGCTCTTAAATGCGATATGGCATGGCTATTAAGCGGAAAAGAGAAAGAAGTAAAAAATGTAGAACCCATAGCGCTAAAGGCTCGCCAAGTACCTTTAATTAGTTATGTTCAAGCAGGAGTTTGGACTGAATCATGTGAATTAAGAGATTCAACAGGATTTGAATACATTATGACATCTTTGGAATTATCAGATAAAGCATTTGCATTACAAATAAAAGGCGACTCAATGGAGCCAGAATTTAAAGAAGGTGATGTTGTCATTATAGATCCTGTTATTAAACCTATTCCCGGTGAATTTGTTGTTGCAATGAACGGCGAATCAGAAGCTACGTTCAAGAAATATCGAGAGTTAGGATATGATGAGCATGAAAGAATTCAGTTTGAGCTAATTCCGCTAAATCCTGATTACACAACAATGAGTACATTAACTCAGCAAATAAGAATAGTTGGCACCATGGTTGAACACAGAATATTCAGACGTAAAAGATAATAGTTCCAAATAAAACACATAGAACCGCTTCGGCGGTTTTTCTGTGCTCTACTTACATCCAAATCAAATAAACTTAATGCAAGCTGTCTTATTATAACCACAATATTAATCCCAAAATTAAAACTTTTTAATCAAATAGTTTTAACTGTCTACAAAAAATATAACTATTTATAACTTTAATATTGACTAAATTTATAACTATAGTTATTATTGGTTTTAAGAGATCTTTTTAGATCCTTTAGTAAGTTATCAGTGAGATAACAAAATTTAACATCAATAGGGGCTACTAATGAATATTTATTTATTAAACCACAACTCACGGGAAAAAATAGAAGAAACGTTAATTCAAATGAAAGCGGTGGCAATGTTAATCAATGAAACAACATCCCCAGATTCCGACAATAGAAACGACCACGTTAACACTTGCGCTTGGATGATAGCAGATCGGTTAGAAGAGACATTAGAAGCTTTAGATAACTTACCAAGACAAAAATGAGGTAAAAAATGAACGACAAGAATGTATGTACTCAATTAACCGCTGATGAGCATGAAGAAATTGATTGCCAATTATTACAGTTGAAAGGCGTTGTCGGGTTAATTCTAACAGTAACAAAACCAGACGGAGATTATGCCAATAACCAAATTAATAGCTCGGCGTGGTTGGTTGCTGATGTTATTGAAAACATAAGAAATAAATTAGAAAAATTATCAAAGCCTGTTGGGTGGGAATAAAAATGAGTAATTTCAGCTTAGGATATTTTTTAGATGAGCCACTTATATCCCTTTTTATTCGTGAAGGGGAAAAGCCATTATTTAATGCTCTTTTCTCAGCAAAAGAAATCCCTAATGTGATAAAGCAGTTAAATAATAGATGCATAAATGCTATCGAACCTTTAACCAAGATTCATAATCGATTTTTAGAGACGGGTGATCTCAATTGCATATATGAAGTATTCCCACAAATACTTATGGAAATCAGTAAAAAGGCAAAAAGTGAATCCCCTAAGACCGCCATCAAAGGGGAAAATCAAACCAACAACTTAGGAATGAAACCATGAAAAATAGTATCAAAAACAATTTATCTTGTCCAGTAATAGCTGGAATCTCAATTACAACCGATGAGCAAGGTCGATATAATCTTAATGCGCTACATAAAGCTAGTGGGGGCAAAGATGCTAAAAGACCTAAAGCGTGGTTAGCCACAAAGTCTACTCAAGAACTTATTGAAGAGCTAAGGCAGAATTCTGCCTTCGGTCAAGAAATAATCACTGTCACAAAAGGCGGTATTAATCAAGGTACTTTCGCCCACGAACTTTTGGCCATTTCTTATGCCGGTTGGATCAGTCCAAAATTTCAGTTGACGGTTAACCAAGTATTTTTGGATTACAAAAAAGGCGAGCTTACACCTACACCAAAAATCGACAACTCAGGATTACCAGAATTAAGAAAAGCGAGAGCGATAAAAGAAGTTTATAACGTTGCTGAAAAATTATGTGGCCACTTATCTAATTTGAGTTCGCCATCAAAACAAGCTATCTATGCTAAGTTAATTAATCCAATCGCTGGTTCTGTTGTCCCCTATCCTACTCTAGATGGTCAAACTTATTCAGCAAAAGAAGTCGGTGCACAACTGGGAATATCAGGTCATAAAGTAGGACTAATTGCTAATAAGTACAATTTGAAGACGGCAGAAAACGGTATCTTTGTGCTAGATAAAGCTGAACATTCAGATAAGCAAGTCACCAACTTTCGTTACAACGAAAATGGAATAAAAGCCATTAAATCACATATGGAGGTATAACCCATGTATAACCCAGTTAATTATTTATTATCAACATCTGCCTCTAAAGAAGAATTAAGAGAAGTGCTTAGTATCGCAAATGACGGTAGCGGTGCTATTGCTGACACGCTTCGTTGTGCTAATTTAACTACTGTGGATGATGAAACCATGAATCAATTCGGTTCTGCGTTACTGATATTAAAAGGCGTTATAGAAAATGCTTTTATAAAAATGGAGGAATCATCCAATGAATAATCTTATGTTTACTGTTCACACTTGTTTTGAAAAATTTGTTGTTAAAAATAAGCTAGATTTTTCACTGGTGCGTGACCCAAATATCAAAGCTTTAAACAACTATGTTGAAAACGATACAGCACAAATCTTTGATGTGTTTGCGCAAGGATTCCGTTCTGCTATTGAGTATCAATTAACACAAGGTAAAAGCGACTAATGGAAAAATACAAAATAACAAAAGTTGACGCGGATAAGGCAGGAAAAAAGTTTTACGGTGAATTTTACCGTTGCTTCCATGTTGATCGTGAATTACTCAAACTAAATAAAAAAATATTAAACCTTGAAGCTAGATTAAGCAAAAAGCACCCAACATTCAGTGTTCAAGATTTCAGAGATTACGTTTTGAGTGGAGGCTGTTCTAATAAAAATATAAAAGTTTATATATTAAATTTAATTGATGCGTACATGTTAAATAGGAGACATAAAGATGAGCTTAACTAAAATGATTATTAACAGTGAATTAAATGAAGCTGCGGCAAATGCGGTAAGACAGCAATTCATATTGTTCGCAAAAAAGCATAACCCAAATGCAGATTTTTCAGTTACAAATGATTCTAATTTACTTAATAACTTTTCTAATGAAGATATACGCAATCAATTCGGCTCATTTATAGCTGGTGCACTTTTAAATCAGTCTGCTTTAGCCGCTAATGCATTCGGCATTATTGCAGACGAGGTGCATACTGCACTTGATAGCTGGGATGAGGAAAGACTTGGTATGGCTAACGAAATGCTATTTTTTATTAATGATCTTTATATTAAGTATTTCGGTGTTGGATTTATGAAGATTGTTGAGAAGAAACCATCAGAGTTAAATAAATAAACAATATCCCCCATTGAGGGATAACTCAAATGAATAACGCCAAATTTGGCGAAATATTTAAGGTGAACCATGAATATTAATGAACATTATATGACTTGGGATGATGTTTGTCTTGTGGTAAATAGGACTAAACCCACTATTTGGAGGTGGGTACAAAAAGGCGCATTCCCAAAACCTAAATATAGAAAAGCGGACGGTCTATTAATAGGCTTTGCTCGTAACGAAATTGAACATTATTGTAGAACTGGCGAAGTCCTGCAACAGAAATAGCACCAAAACCATCTACCCCTCCTATGACAAATCTCTACAAAGCTCAAAATTGAGCTTTGCCTTTCATGTAAATAACCTACAGTCATAAAAAGGCAAAATAAATGCTAAAACCCAACTTAAGCAGTAACTTAAGCAGTTAAATTTTATAAAACATTGGAAATTGATTTAAGTTGTTGATTTTAATGGCGTCCCCTACAGGATTCGAACCTGTGACCTACGGCTTAGAAGGCCGTTGCTCTATCCAGCTGAGCTAAGGAGACTAGAATTGTTTTTTAATTAGACGCTGTGTATTATATAAAGCTATTTCGATCCGTCAATGATTTTTAATGGTTTATTGCATTGAATTGACAAAATATCATCAATTTAAGTCATAGATATCATCAGCTTATAAACAATTTATTTAATATATAACATTAAATGTTGTTATCTTTAAATTTTAGTTATTTGGCTACATTTTTAAATAACTAATTATTTTTAATACTTATTTAGACTTGGCTATTTGAGCTTTTAACATAGCTAATCGGCTTTGTCCTTGTTGCATTTTCTTTTCGGGAGATAGTTCGTTACGTTGATCTTGCCATACCAAATCATCTTGCGGAAGTTCTAATAAAAAACGGCTAGGTTCGGTATATATTGTTTCACCAAATTGTTTACGTTGCCGACTAAATGAAAAAGTTAGTTCTTGCTGTGCGCGAGTAATACCAACATAAGCGAGGCGACGCTCTTCTTCAATATTATCTTCATCAATACTGTTTTGGTGTGGTAATAAACCTTCAGACATACCCACTAAATAGACGTAAGGGAATTCTAACCCTTTAGAGGCATGTAGAGTCATAAGTTGCACTTGATCTAGCTCTTCTTCTGCTTCGTTACGTTCTAGCATGTCACGTAAAGTGAATCTTGTTACAGCTTGTTCAAGCGTCATACTTTCATCAATATCATCACCTTGCAACATATCATTTAACCAGCTAACGAGCTGTTCGACATTACGCATACGCATTTCACCTGATTTTGGGGAAGTTGACGTTTCATAAATCCAACTTTCATAATTAATGCCATGCAACAGCTCATGAATTGCGTCCATTGGTTCGCTATGTGATTTTTGAATTAGTGTATCAAACCAATGGATAAACGTATGCAGTGTTTCCATCCGTTTACCAGAAAGTAATTCAGTTAACCCCATATCGTGACTAGCTTGGTATAAGCTAACACCACGATGATTTGCCCATTCACCTAGTTTTTGAACAGTTGCAGGACCAATTTCACGTTTTGGGGTATTAATGATACGGATAAATGCATTATCATCATCAGGATTGGTCAATAAACGCAAATATGCCATTAAATCTTTAATTTCTATACGAGAAAAAAATGAAGTCCCTCCTGATATTCGATACGGTATGCGATATTGCATTAACATTTTTTCAATAAGACGTGCTTGGTGGTTGCCACGATACAATATGGCGTATTGACCATATTGACTATTATTAGCAAATCGGTGCCCCACTAAATCATTAACGACTTTTTCAGTTTCTTGCTCTTCACTATCAGCCGAAATAACCCTTAATACCTCACCATAACCGTGTTCTGAAAACAGTTTTTTTTCAAAAATATGCGGATTATTTTCAATTAAAATATTAGCAACTTTCAAAATTCGTCCTGAAGATCGGTAGTTTTGTTCGAGTTTTATGACCTCTAAGTTGGGAAAATCTTGTTTTAGTAATACTAAATTTTGTGGCCTTGCTCCTCGCCATGAGTAAATGGACTGATCATCATCACCAACAACCGTAAATTTGGCTCGATTACCAACCAGTAATTTAATAAACTCGTACTGACTTGTATTAGTATCTTGATATTCATCAACCAGTAAATAACGGATTTTATTTTGCCACTTATCACGCACTTCCTCATTATTTTTTAGTAATAGTGTAGGTAGTAAAATAAGATCATCGAAATCCAAAATACTGCATGCCTTTAACTGCTTTTCATAAAGCTGATAACAGTGAGCAAATAGCTTTTCTTTATTTGTTTGCGCTCTTGCCATAGCAAGAGTGGAATCAACGATATCATTTTTCCAATTAGAAATTGTCGAACGTAATTGATTAATCAGGTCTTTATCGCCTTCTAACCATTGATGAGTTAGCTCTTTAAGTAATGCGGTTTGATCATGATCATCAAATAGCGAAAAATTGGATTTAATACCTATATGCTTGTATTCTCGACGAACAATATCTAACCCTAGCGTATGAAAGGTTGAAATTTTAAGCCCTCTCGCCTCTTGTTTACTAAGTGATTGCGCTATACGTTCTTTCATTTCACGGGCCGCTTTATTAGTAAAAGTAACCGCAACAATATGGCGTGGTAAGTATTCTTTAACACGAATTAAATAGGCAATTTTGTTAATAATAACTCGAGTTTTTCCAGAACCTGCTCCCGCTAAAACAAGGCAAGGGCCTGAAACATATTCGACAGCTTTTTGTTGACTTGAATTTAAACGCACAAAATAAAACCATTATGAAAGTAGTAAGCTAGTATATAACGATAGACTAGCTACACGCAATTATCGCCATTTAAGTAAAAATAATTGCTATTATTTTATGAATTATTATCGGATGAACGTTAAAGCCTGCTCAACCACCTCTATTCCCACACCTTTTTTATGAGCATTCTCACTCAAATAACGTCGCCATTGTCTTGCGCCTTTGCATCCATTAAATAACCCTAAAGTGTGACGCATAATGTGATTTAGTTGTGCCCCTTGCATTAATTGTTGCTCAATATAGGGATAAAGCGCTCGAATTGCTGATTTTGGTTCAACTATTGGGGTATTTAGCCCAAAAACTTGTGAATCAATTTGGGTTAGTAAAAGCGGATTTTGATAAGCTTCACGACCTACCATCACACCATCAACATGCTGTAAATGATATTTGATTTCATCAATAGTTTTAATACCACCATTAATCGCTATCATCAAATGGGGATAATCTTGTTTGAGTTTATAAACACGATCATAGTCAAGTGGCGGCACTTCTCGATTTTCTTTTGGACTTAACCCTGATAGCCAAGCTTTACGAGCATGCACAATAAACGTACTAGTATAAGGCATTACAGTTTCAATGAAGTGACATAAAAAATCATAACTATCAAAATCATCAATACCAATTCTTGTTTTTACCGTTACAGGAATATCAACCTGGGCTTGCATCTGCTCAACGCAGTCAGCCACTAAATTTGCATTACCCATTAAACAAGCACCAAACATACCATTTTGCACTCGATCTGATGGACAACCTACGTTTAAGTTGATTTCATCATAACCACGTTCTTGCGCTAATTTTGCACATTGTGCCAATGCTTTGGGATCGCTACCGCCAAGTTGTAAACTAACAGGATGTTCTTCATGATTGAAATCTAAATAATCACCTTTTCCAAATAAAATAGCACCAGTTGTCACCATTTCTGTATATAGCAATGTTTGTTTTGTTAGAATTCTATGAAAATAACGGCAATGTTTATCTGTCCAATCAAGCATAGGGGCAATGGAAAAACGATTTAAACGTAAACAGTTATGCAAAAAACACCTCGACAATAATCAAAAAACTGTTATTCTATTACCCGCTTTCAGATAGAGCAACAACATAAGGAATAAAAATGGATACAAATAAAACAAATGCAATTTCTTTTCAACCTACTGAATTATTAATAAAACATATGCGTTTTATTGCTATTATGCAGCAAATTTTTGGCGTTATTTTTATAATTGTAGGCGCTCTTACCTGTCTAGGTATAATCACTGCTATTATTGGTATTCCACAAATCATTGCTGGGGTAAAACTTTTTAAATCAGGAAACGCATTTAGCTTAGCTGCAAGTGTTCAAAAAGAAAATGATATTATTGATGCTATTGAAAACCTGTATGGCTATTGGAAATATGCTTTAATAACATTTATCGCTTCAATACTATTTTTCATTATATATATGATAATTATTGTTTCTATTATTGCTTCATTTAGCAGTAGTTATTACTAATAGTTATCTTAATACTTTTTACATATACAAAAAATAAAAATCCTCGTTAATAAACGAGGATTTTTATTTATATTTTGATCAAGACTCAGGATTATCGTCGTCAGATTTAGTATCAACTGGGTCTGATATACCTTGTTTATTCATCTCTTCTAATGATTTGGAGCCTTCTAATTCTGAAGCCTTAATATCTTTCACAATGCCCATATCATCGAAATAAACAGCATAACTTCTTTGACTAACTTCACCATGTTGAGGTTGTTGGCGGAAAATATAATACCAAACATTATCACCAAGAACAGAAGTTAACATTGGCGAGCCCATAATAAACACAACTTGCTCTTTGCTTTGCCCAACTTGCAATAGCTCAATAGCATCTGGTGTCACATAATTACCCTGATTGATATCAGGTCTATAGACCCAACGATCAACAACAGAACAACCCGTTAATAAAACACTAGTTACAATTGCAAGTGCGGAAAATTTATGAAACAACATCTACACTTAATCCATTCTTTAAAATTTAATGATCCGTATTATCGCTGATCTTTTAATTAAGTGCTAGCCAAATTAATAAATTCTTTCGAAGTTATGTAATGAAATAGTAATAAGGTTTGATAATATGAATTATCACTTGACTTTTATTTATGTATCTCCAAACTGATCACCTTATTAATAAAGCTCACCAATCAACTATATAAAGGTAAAAAATGAAGTTAGAAACTATCGAGCAAAAAGCAAGCTATGCAATCGGCTTACAAATTGGACAGCAATTAAAAGAATCTGGATTAAAAAATTTAGAACTTAATGCGTTAAAATTAGCAATGGAAGATGTATTATCCGGTAATCAACCTGCCCTACCGCTACAAGAATTACATGATGCCTTACGTCATGTTCATGAACAAGCAACGAAAGAAAAGGCTAAGCAAGCCGAAAAAATAGCTCAAGCAGGTAAAGATTTTCTAGCAGAAAACATCCAAAAAGAAGGCATTAAATCGACTGAGTCTGGTTTACAATACGAAATCATCAAACAAGGTGATGGCGCATTACCTAAAGCAACCGATCGCGTACAAGTTCATTATACGGGGCAATTGATTGATGGTACAGTATTTGATAGTTCTGTTGAACGAGGACAACCAGCTGAATTTCCAGTCAATGGTGTGATTAAAGGCTGGGTTGAAGCGTTACAACTTATGCCAGAAGGTTCAAAATGGCGTTTATATATTCCTCAAGAATTAGCTTATGGTGCTCAAGGTGCTGGCGCATCAATTCCACCATACAGCGCATTAATTTTTGATGTTGAATTATTAAAAATACTATAAAGTAATTAAAAAATCATAAATTATAATGGACGCAATTGGCGTCCATTTTTTTGACTTGGCTATTTTCTGGTTAGGAAGAATATCCTAAATATTACCAGTAACAAACGTGTATAAGTTATTTATTTTCCGTTATAATATTTATTATCTACATTCACAAAAAGTTAAGGAAAGTTATATGTCAACAAATATGGTTCGTATCGCAATTGCTGGTGCTGGTGGCAAAATGGGACGACAACTCATCCAAGCTGTTTCACAAATTAAGGGGGTAACCTTAGGCGCAGCATTTGAACGAGCAGGTTCCTCACTAATTGGTAGTGATGCTGGTGAGCTTGCAGGGATCGGTATTTGTGGCATTAAAGTCACCGATAATCTAGAGCAAGCTAAAGATCAATTTGACGTATTAATCGATTTTACGCGACCTGAAGGCACACTCGCCCACTTAGCTTTTTGTGTTGAAAATAAAAAAATGATAATCATTGGCACAACTGGTTTTGATGATGCAGGCAAACAAGCAATTGCTGATGCCGCTAAAAATATTGCCATTGTCTTTGCCGCAAACTTCAGTGTCGGTGTTAACTTAGTGCTGAAATTATTGGAAAAAGCCACCAAAATTATGGGCAATTATACCGATATCGAAATTATTGAAGCCCATCACCGTCACAAGGTCGACGCGCCGTCTGGTACAGCATTAGCCATGGGTGAAGCCATTGCAGATGCACTTGATTGCAACTTAAAAGATCGTGCAGTTTACTGTCGTGAAGGTCATACAGGGGAAAGACCTAATGGCGCTATTGGCTTTGCAACTATCCGAGCCGGTGACATAGTAGGAGAACATACTGCTATCTTTGCCGATATTGGTGAGCGCGTTGAAATTAGTCATAAAGCATCTAGCCGCATGACATTTGCTAATGGCGCGGTGAAAGCGGCACTTTGGCTTGCCAAACAGCCGACGGGGCTATATGACATGCGTGATGTTTTGAATTTAAATAATCTATAACACCAACATGTCAGATGAAGTTTGGATGAAGCATGCCTTAATGCTTGCTAAACGCGCCGAATCACTTGGGGAAATCCCTGTCGGTGCGGTGATTATTGATCAGAACAATCAAATTGTGGGCGAAGGCTTTAATCAATCCATTATCAAACATAATCCTACCTCACATGCCGAAATAATAGCAATTGAACAGGCAGGTAACTATTTAAATAACTATCGAATAATTAATACAACGCTTTATGTCACACTTGAGCCTTGTATTATGTGTGCAGGAGCTATTATCCATAGTCGAATTAAACGTGTTGTTTATGGTGCTAGTGATTATAAAACTGGCGCAGCAGGTTCATTTGTCAATATTCTTGCTCAGAAAGGCATCAACCATTATGCTGAAGTGACTGGCGGAGTACTAGCTAACGAATGTAGCACTATTTTAAGTGAGTTTTTTAAAAAACGGCGTTTACAAAAAAAACTGAAAAATATAGTTGCCAAAAAATCTTAGATAACTAGGTATTTGAGTATAAGAGGCGAAAGTTTACCCCTATCTTAATTTAATAAAAAATGGGTTCACTTATTCTTTTTATCAAGGAATATTGCTAGAATCTAATTTAATTTTTTGAAAAAATAATTTGAGTATTATTAATGAAAAAACATACATTAGAAATGATGATATCTGCTGATGATATCCAAAACCGTGTCATTGAGCTTGGACAACAAATTAGTAAAGATTATCAAAATAGTCAAAACGAACTTATTTTAGTTGGGCTTTTACGTGGTTCTTTTATTTTTATGGCCGATTTGAGCCGAGCCATTACAATTGGTCATGAAGTTGATTTTATGACAGCTTCAAGTTACGGCAATGCTACAATTAGTAATCGTGACGTTAAAATATTAAAAGATTTAGATGAAGATATCCGTGATAAAGATGTATTAATCATTGAGGATATTATTGATACAGGTAATACACTAAGTAAAGTCATGGCTATTTTAAAGTTGCGTCACCCACGCAGTATTGAAATTTGCACGCTATTAGATAAACCGTCACGGCGTGAAGTTGACGTGCCTGTTAAATATATCGGATTTTCAATTCCCGACGAATTTGTAGTAGGTTATGGTATTGACTATGCACAGCACTATCGTCATTTACCTTATATTGGTCATGTAAGTTTACTCGAATCTTAATATTATACGAGGTATATGTGTCACGATTTTCCTGCTCATTAGGTTTACTTTTGATAATGACAGCAACATCAAGTTATGCTGACATGAAATTATCCATAAAAGGATTATCAGGAGAATTAGCCGACAACGTTGATGCACGCATTTCATTAATTACCCCCAATAAAGTTGAAAATACACCTAATTTTAAGCGGTATTTTGAAAGTGAAGTGAAAAAGGCATTACGTGCTTTAGGTTATTATTCGCCCACTTTCGAATATAACGTGCAAGATACCAAAGTTCTTACCGTTAACATATCACCAGGTACACCTACATTAGTTGAGCAACTTAATGTGAATATAACAGGTGATGGACAACAAGATCCTGATTTTAACTATTTACTAAAAAACAACTTACCTAAAATAGGCGATGTATTAAATCATGGTATTTATGAGTCATTTAAAAAAAGCCTGCAAAGTTTATCACTAGAAAAAGGTTACTTTGATGCCGATATGCCTAAACATCAATTAGCAGTTTCCACGTCTGAAAATAAAGCCTTTTGGAATATTGATTACACTACAGGCAAACGTTATCGTCTTGGAAAAGTGACTTTTCATAACGCCAAAATTCGTGACGATTATTTAGCTAATATTGTGCCATTTAAAGACGGTGAAGAGTATACCGCTGAAAAGTTATCATTATTAAATAGACGCCTTACCTCAACAAACTGGTTTAATTCTGTAGTTGTCGTGCCTGATTTTCCTCATTTAACAGAAGATAAAGTACTTCCAATTGATGTTGAAACCTCGCCACGTAAAAAAAACAATATGGACTTAGGTTTAGGATTTTCAACCGATAACGGTGTACATGGTAAAATTGGCTGGAATAAACCGTGGTTCAATAGCCGAGGACAAAGCTTTCAAAGTAACTTATCACTATCCTCACCAGAACAAATCATTACCATGAGTTACAAAATACCATTAAAAAAATCACCTATTGAGCAGTATTATACGATTCAAGGTGGTTATAAAAAAATTGATAATAATGATACTTACTCACGTTCTCATACCTTTGGAGTGCTACGCAACTGGGATAATTTTTATGGATGGCAAACTGCTTTAGGTTTCAATATGTTACGCGATGACTTTACCCAAGGTGATGCAAGCTTCAAAACATTTTTGTATTATCCTTCACTTAGCTTATCTAGAATCCGTTCAGATGGTGATTTATTAGCAATGTGGGGAGATTCACAACGTTACTCTATTGAAGCCGCAGGAGATTCATTAGGGTCAGATATCAATTTAATTCGCTTTCAAGCACAACAATCTTGGATTCGTTCTATCCAAAAATCACATCGATTTATTGCTCGTGGTAATTTTGGCATTATACAAGCAAGTAATTTTGACCGAGTTCCACCATCATTCCGATTTTTTGCTGGTGGTGAACGTAGTATTCGAGGCTATAGCTATCAATCTATTTCGCCTAAAGACAAAAAAGGCAAATTAAAAGGTGCATCAAAACTCATTACAGGCTCAATTGAATATCAATATAATTTATCTGGTTCATGGTGGGGAGCCGCATTTGTCGATACTGGCGAAGCAATAGACAAAGTTGATAGGACAAAATTTTACACAGGAACAGGCGTTGGCATTCGTTGGGCTTCGCCTGTTGGCCCCATAAAAATGGATTTAGCTACACCACTAAACAAAAACACGGGTTCTATCCACCTATATATTGGTCTAGGAAGCGAATTATAATATGGCTAAAAATTTAGTTAGAATTAAAAAAGTAAAAAGACTAAAACGAATACGAAAATGGAAAAAACGAAGCATAGCCATTTTATCTGTTATTGTCTTTCTCATTATTTTTGTTATCTTGTTTATATATACTAGCCTTGGTGTAAAACTAACCACCTATGCTTTAAATAAATTTCTACCTGAATTAAAGATAGCTAAAATTGAAGGCACATTTCATGATCTGCATATACAAGGGCTCTCGCTTGAATTACCGGGTGTCAATGTTCAAGTTAATGATGCTTCACTTTCGCTAGCAGGACTTTGTTTATTAAAAACTGAAGTATGCATAAGCCAGTTTGATGCTAACGGCGTAAAGGTTGATATTAATACTAAGCAAATAGAAAGCACGCCAGACAGCCCTGATTCTAGTCCTACGTCAGAAGCCCCTTTTACGCTTAAAACACCGTTACCAATAGACCTTAAAATGGTTCACCTAACTGATGTCAACGTCACCGTAGATGATATGCAATTTGGCATGTCAGATTTTACTGGTAAAGCTACATGGGCAAGTAAACAGATTTATGTTTATCCTGCTGTTGCAACGGATCTAAGTGCTATTTTTGCAGATAATAAAGCAATCGATGTGCCCGTAAAAAAAACAGATGACAACAATATTGCACTTAATGAAAAAATCACACAACTATTTAATCAACCTCTAATTGAATCACTACCTCAAGTTAACATTCCATTAGATATTAATGTAACAAGCTTAACAGGTAATAATTGGCTATTACATATTGGTGGACAAGATTATCGATTTAACAATGTTGCAATTCAAACAAATATTATTGATAGTCGTATTATTGTAAAAAAAATAGACACCGATGCAACAACACCTTATGCAAGTGGGCATGCTTCTGTGTCGGGTGAAATTACATTACGTGATGACTGGCCACTATTGGCATTAGTAAAAGCAAATACCGAACATAACCAATTCAATGCACAATTTTCAGGAAAATTGCTTGGAGAGCTGTTAACCAACGCAACCCTTGATGGCTTAAATCAAATCAAAATGAATGGTCACATCAATTTTATAGAAAAATACTTACCTATCATGACCCAAATTGAAGGTAAACACATCCAATGGCCAATTGAAGGAGAAGCACAGTATCAATTAAATGATTTTGTGGCATCAATAAATGGTAATGTGCAACAATATCAAATGTCAGCAAAAGGCGATCTAAAAGGAAAAGAATTCGCCAACACAATCTTTGATATTGCAGGTACAGGCACCAATCAAGATGCAACCATTGATCATGGCATCATAAAATTACCTCAAGGTGAAATTAACATAGCAGGAACAGCCAATTGGCAACAAGCACTACAATGGGATACGAACATAAAACTCAATAAGGTTGATATCACCAAAGAAGTGCCAAATTATCCAATTCGATTAAACGGTCAACTAAAAACAACCGGTTCATTAGAAGGTGATAAATGGGAATTTAAATTATCCGATTTGCAATTAAAAGGTAATGTCAATCATGCTGATTTATTAGCCTCTGGTAACGTATTTGTTAATTCTGAAAACAAAGCCACTGCCGATGATTTTGTAATCAGGTGGGGAAAAAATCAAATCAATTTAAATGGCTCAATTGAAAAAGGCAACTTACTAGCTAAGCTAAATCTTGAATCATTATCGTTATTAGTTGATGGTATGCAAGGCGCTATTGTAGGTGATATTAAACTCAATGGTTCAACTAACAATACTATTATCAATACCAATGTATCGGTTAACTCACTTTCTTTGGGTTCAATCAAAGTAGCTAAAGCTAATCTTACTAGTAAAATTGAATATAAAGAACAAGTTAGTGGCGATATCAAGCTTACTGGACAATCAATAGAACTGCCAAGTCAAACCATCAAAAATGCCAATATTGAACTATCTGGTAACGAAAACCACCACACCCTAACGATGAAAATCGATGGCAATCCAGCATCATTAACAACTTCATTAATAGGACAACTAGATAAAACTCGCACAAAATGGATCGGAACAATTCCACATGCACGACTCAATTTAGGCAAGAATAATAACTGGCAGCTCACTAAATCATTGGATTTATCTTATGATATCAACAATCAAATACCTGCCATTAATGCTCACTGTTGGGTGAATGAAAATTCAAGTATATGCCTTGATAAACAATTATTGATAGCTAAAAATACTGATACCAGTATCACATTGAAAAAAATCAATCTATCTAAATTACCAATACTAAATGAGGGTGAAACAACACTTGCTGGTAACGTTAATGGTAAAATAAACATCCAATTTAATAGCGACAATACAATACCATCAATAAAAGCGAATGTAACAAGTAATGATGTTTATATTCAACAAATGGTCACCTCGCAAGCACTATCACTACCGTTCAAACTATTCAAAATTGATGCAGAGTTTAATCAGCAACAAGCTAAATTAGATTGGAACTTTGACTTAAACCAACTAGGCAAAATTAACGGTAATATTGCTATTATAGATCCAAATGAACAAAAAAAATTAAGTGGTCAGTTAAAGATAGATCACTTAGCATTAGCAATTATTAATCCATTATTAGACAGCAAAGATTATGCTAAAGGCGACATTAATGGAATGGTTAAATTTTCAGGATCATTAAATGATCCGTTATTAACAGGTAATATAAACCTGAAACATAGCGAAATACAATCAAACCAATTACCGATTGATATTAAATCCGCTAAGGTTGATATTAACTTCAATGGTAAATCATCCACATTAAAAGGTGTTTTAACCACGCGTGCAGGTAACGTTAATATTAACGGTAATGCTAGCTGGAACAATTTTGATAAATGGCAAGCATCGTTAACTGTTAATGGTGCTGCAATGGAGGTTTCAGTACCACCAATGATTGTTATGACTATTGTTCCTGATATAAAAATCAATGCCACACAAGATGAAATAACCTTATTAGGAAAGGTGAGTATCCCTAAAGGGAAAATAACGGTTGAATCACTGCCTGCATCAAGTGTTGATGTATCACCTGACGAAGTGATGCTTGACAGCAATCGAAAAGAAATAAAACCCCAAGAGTTTGGCATGAAAATCTATAGCCATATTGAAATTGATATCGGTGATAAAGTAAGTGTCGATGCATTTGGTTTAAAAGCCTCGCTTAAAGGTAATTTGATTGCAACACAAACTAATAAAGGACTTGATCTGCATGGAGAAGTATTAATACCAACAGGACGATTCCATGCCTATGGACAAGACTTAATTATTCATAAAGGCGTCATTACCTTTTCAGGTTCAACAGATCAAGCAATACTTGATATCGAAGCCATTCGCAATCCAGAAGCAATGGAAAACAATAATATCACGGCAGGAATTCGTGTTACAGGATCGTCGGAATCCCCTAAAGTTGAAGTGTTTTCAGATCCGGCCATGTCACAACAAGAAGCCTTATCGTACTTAATTCGAGGTCAAGGGCTTGATAGTGCTGAACAAAGTGATAGCGACATGATGACTGCACTACTGATTGGTATTGGCACAGCAAAAACAGGCAAATATATTGGTGATATCGGCAATGCATTTGGCATCAAAAACCTAACTCTTGACACGCAAGGCGCTGGGAACAACTCTAAGGTCGTGGTTAGTGGGTATATCTTACCTCACTTACAACTAAAATATGGTGTTGGCATTTTTGATTCATTGGCAACGTTTACTTTACGTTATAGACTGATGCCAAACCTTTACTTGGATGCGACATCAAGCTTAGCGCAAACATTGGATCTGATTTATCAATTTGAATTTTAATATTAGAACTAAAATATTCTGCAACCATTTTCTTATTATGTGGAATCTAAATAGGATAAATGTTTAATACAACAGGAAATTAACGTATCTTTACGAATATTTTGACTAGAAAGGTATCTCATCGATAAAATTAGGTTATTAGTATTTACTTTTACTCAATAGTATATAATTGATTGATTTTTATCATAAAAAACAAAATAAAAACTTCAATAAAATCAATACCTTTCCTGACGGTTTTTTTACAAAAATAAGTTCTTTTTTGTTAGTCATAAAAACAATTAAATTGATTCGATTCATTTCAGAGCGCTTGAGCTTCTGAGTACAATTTAATTGTCGTCCATTTAAAATCCCAAAATAAGCTAGCCTAGTGACATGGTTTTTAGGATTTGACTAGGTTTATAAACCTATTAACGCAAAGAACTCGCTTTTAGCGAGTTCTTTGTTAACAATCAATACCATTCTAATAGGACGCGACTAATTGGATTATTCTTCAATTTTTTTATCAAACCAAGAATATCCCATTCCTCTTTTTGAATAAGCATCCTTCACCTGACTACAAGGATATCCTTCTTTTATTACTTTTTGTAATTTATTTTCCTCATTCCAGTTTAATTTTTGGGCTTTAACGGCTTCTAATCTATCTATGCATGAGTTATATGTAGCCACAAATTCTGCATTATTTTCTGTATAAAATTTGACATACTTATCACTTTCTTTTTTCCATGCCTTTTCCCAACTAACGCTACAAGCGGATAGAAAAACCAGATCCTCTGCGCAATATAGTGATTTTTTGGATTCAATGGTTTGAATATCAGCATTAGCTAATTCATCAGCCGCCTTTTCTTCTAAGGCTTTTTGGGCAATACTACAATTAGAACCTGTTCTTTTATCTAATTTACATAAAGACTGCATTTTTGCTTTAATTTCATTAAAAGATAGCTGTTTTAACTCGTTTTTACCTTCATCAACTTTTTCGTTATAAACCGTTTCCCAAGCTTCACATTTCGGGCTTTTATTAAACGAGAAACTACTTTTACAGTCATCTACCTTTAAATATTCATTAACTGATTCACCCCATGACATACCAGAAACTTGTTGTCTGATAGCGCTCATTTCAGACTCTACTGCTTGTTTCCTTTCGTCCTCTTTACGTTTTTTTTCTAATTCATACTTTATTTTTTTGTCTTTTTGAATTGCAGACATCGCAGCACGACATTCGGGATCTTTTTCTACCTTTTCGATACCACTTTTATCCTTTGCTATAAATGCCTTTTTTAAATCCTTATTACATTGCTCTACTTTTTTATTGGCTGACTCTATATTGTTTAAATAATATTCCTCATTTTTTTCATCACACCCCGTTAAAACCATAGCCGTGGTTAATATAAGTAAAACGTTTTTTAAAGCTTTCATTTGTTCTCCTATTTACCTTACTTTTATTTTCATAAAAATATAAATAATAAATTGTTATTATTGTTTAATATGTTACATTAATTAACTTATCACTTCTAGAAAATTACTTAATTCTGGGAATTGCTCGTGTTGTTTACCGTAATTTGATAAATGTCTGTAATGAATATAGATAAAAAACAAAATCACTTATACCCCACTAACATTTCACGTTTTGAACCAAATCCTTTTCGTTTTTGAACAGTAAATCCTGCATTAATTAAATGACGACGAACAAAGCTTGCTGCAGTAAAAGTAGCAAAACGACCATTAGGAGCGGTCAGTTCAAAACAATGTTTAAATAAACATTCTGACCACATATCAGGATTTTTTGCTGGCGAAAATCCATCAAAAAACCAAGTATCAATCAATACATTTTGCTTTGCTAAAAAATTCGAGTAGTTGCTAATATCATCATAACATATCACCAAACTAACATTGTCGAGTTGACAAGTTGTATCAATTAAATATGTTTGAAGACGCTTAGCTAACAAAAATAAAGGCGAGTTTTTAGAAATAACCTTATCATGAATCTTGATTAATTCGTCTAATGATAATGGATATTTTTCAACACTAAAAAAAGTAAGATGTTTAAGTTTATGATTTGGATACTGACGCCTAAAATTTAAAAACGTTTCCCATAAAATCAAAAAACTCAATCCCGTTCCAAAACCTGTCTCAGCAACAAAAAATGTATCTTTTTGATGCTGAGCAAAACGCTGAAATAAATCATTACCATCAATAAATACGTAAGTAGTTTCAGCAATTGCCCCTTCCGTATTAAAATATACATCACCAAAATAAACAGAAACAGGCATCTGATTTTCATTCCAAGTAATAGTCGATTTATGCATGAGTACCCTTTTAAACAGTAATATTTAACAACTGTATATTAATGTTGATTATGTATATAATACGCCAAGTTAACTTATGAGGTAAATTATGGTATTTCTTTTTCGTCTAATTAGTGTTGTGATAATTGGTGTTATTATTTGTGTATTGGGCACCATTTTTTGCTTATTTAATCCAAGAAATCCAAAAAACGTAGCAAGATTCGCTCACTTATTTGGATTTTTCTTTAAACCGATATTTGGCGTAAAAGTAGATACTCGCATTCACCCTAATATAAGCAAAATAGGTAGCTGTGTGTATATTGCCAATCATCAGAATAATTATGACATCGTTGTAGCAGCCGATGTTGTACAACCTAAAACAGTAACTGTAGGTAAAAAAAGTTTGGCTTGGATCCCTTTTTTTGGACAGCTTTACTATCTTACAGGTAATATTCTTATTGATCGTAATAATAAATCAAAAGCTCACGATACAATTGGGCAAGTGGTTGATGAAATCCAAAAACGCAACATTTCTATTTGGATGTTCCCAGAAGGTACTCGTAGCCGTGGTCGTGGATTATTACCTTTTAAAACTGGCGCGTTTAAAGCAGCAATTGCTGCAGGCGTACCTATTGTGCCAATTTGTGTATCTCAAACTAATGATATCAAATTAAATCGTTTAAATAACGGTCATTTTATTGTTGAGATGCTAGAGCCTATCGAAACCAAAACCTTAAACAAAGAAGATGCCAGAGCTTTAATGGAACAATGCCATAACAAAATGACAAATAAAATAGAACAAATAAATGCAGAAGCAAAGCAGTTAAATAATCAAAAATAACTATGAATAAACAAGATCGTAATTTTGATGATATCAGCAACAAATTTGCTCAAAACATTTATGGCACGACTAAAGGTAAAATTCGTGAAGCGATAGTGTGGCAAGAACTAGAAAAGATCTTAGCGACCTATCCTCCTAATAAACCAATAACAATACTTGATGCAGGTGGAGGACAAGGACAAATCGCCTGTAGATTAGCTAAACTTGGGCATCAAGTAACGCTTTGTGATATTTCAGAACAAATGCTGGAACGAGCTAAACAAAAAGCGCTAGCAGAAAATCTAACTATCAATTGCCTTTGTTGCTCTATTCAGCAACTTGATAGTTTAATTAACCAACAATTTGATTTAGTTATTTGCCATGCGGTATTAGAATGGGTAGCTGAACCAATTGAATTAATAACGTCATTAAAAAAACATCTTAAGCCTGATGGGCATTTGTCATTAATGTTTTATAACTATCATGCTCTTTTGTTTAAAACAGTAACATTAGGCAATTTTGGCTATACACAAGCTGGATTAGCTAAGCGCAAAAAAAAGACACTTTCGCCCGATTATCCAAGAATTCCAAACGATGTATATCAATGGCTTATTCAAGCTAATTTTACTATTTTACAAAAAACGGGGATTCGCATTTTTCACGATTATCTTACCAACAAATCCAAAGCAGACACCCACTTTGAACAATTATTAGAACTGGAGCAAAAATACTGCCAAACAGAACCTTATCTCCATTTAGCAAGGTATATTTTAGTAACAGCGAAAATAAAATAAATTCATAAATACCCCACTTTCATTCATGCTTTTTTAAATGATCACTCGAAAACTTTGCCATAAATCGGTATTATAAGCAGATAAATTTATTGGTTAAGGAAAATTGTATGATCGTGGTAACCGGTGGTGCTGGATTTATTGGTAGCAATATTGTTAAAGGCTTAAATGATCAAGGTCGTAAAGACATTTTAGTCGTTGATGATTTAACTGATGGCACTAAATTTGCTAATTTAGCTGATTTAGATATTGCCGATTATATGGATAAAGACGAATTTATCGCTGCTATTATTTCGAACGAAGACCTTAATATTGACGTTATTTTCCATCAAGGCGCTTGCTCATCAACCACCGAATGGAATGGTAAGTTTATGATGGAAAATAATTATGACTATTCTAAAGATTTACTGCATTATTGTTTAGATTTTAATATTCCATTCTTATACGCATCATCAGCAGCTACCTATGGTGGACGCAGTGATAATTTTATCGAAGATCGACAATATGAAAAACCACTAAATGTTTATGGATATTCTAAGTTTTTATTTGATCAATATGTCAGAGGAATTTTACCCGAGGCAAACTCACAAGTTTGCGGATTCCGTTACTTTAATGTTTATGGTCCTCGAGAAAATCATAAAGGTAGCATGGCTAGTGTTGCGTTTCATTTAAATGAACAAATTAATAAAGGCGAAAAACCAAAGTTATTTGCAGGTAGTGATAACTTTAAACGTGATTTTATTTATGTCGGTGATGTGGTTGACGTCAATTTATGGTTCTGGAAAAACAATATTTCAGGCATTTATAACTGCGGAACAGGTCGTGCGGAATCCTTTCAATCTGTCGCTGATGCTACATTAAAATATCATAAAAAAGACGAAATTGATTACATCCCTTTCCCTGATCATTTAAAAGGTCGTTATCAAAGCTTTACACAGGCAGATCTGTCTAAGTTTAGAAAAACAGGTTGTCCAATTGAATTTAAAACAGTCGCAGAAGGTACAACCGAATACATGAAATGGCTTAATAAGCAAGAAAGGTAATTTAATGAAAACACTCATTATTGGTCCATCTTGGGTTGGCGATATGATGATGTCGCAAAGCTTGTATCGCACATTAAAACAACTTGATCCTAACAACGAAATTGATGTTATAGCACCAGCATGGTGCCGAGCGCTATTAAATAAAATGCCTGAAGTAAACCAAGCTATCGATATGCCTATAGGTCATGGTGAATTTGCATTATCAAAACGCCGTAAAATAGGAAAATCACTTCGTGATAGCCATTATGATCAAGCCATTGTGTTACCTAATTCATTTAAATCGGCATTAATTCCATTTTTTGCAAAGATTCCTAAACGTACAGGTTGGAAAGGCGAAATGCGCTATGGATTATTAAATGATATACGTAAACTGGATAAACAAGCTTTTCCATTGATGGTTGAGCGTTATGTTGCGCTAGCTTATCCTAAAGAGCAAATACATTCAGCGTCTGATTTAGTACAGCCTTTGCTATGGCCTAAACTCAATGTTAACCAAGACGAAATAGCTCAAGCACTGTCAACCTTTACAATAACACAAGATGAACCATTAATTGGCTTTTGCCCAGGTGCTGAGTTTGGCCCTGCAAAACGTTGGCCTGATTACCATTATGCTGCGCTTGCCGATATGCTAGTTCAGCAGCATGCCAAAATCATTATTTTTGGCTCAAAAAACGATCATCATGTTGGCGAGCAGATTATTGCCAAAATGACACATAGCGATCAATGTATAAATTTAGCTGGTCAAACTCAATTAGAACAAGCGGTAAGTTTAATTGCAGCTTGTAAAGCAATTGTGACTAATGACTCAGGATTGATGCATGTTGCCGCTGCATTAAATAAACCACTTGTCGCACTTTATGGACCAAGTAGCCCTGATTTTACACCACCATTATCAAATAAAGCGGAAGTTATTCGTTTAATTACTGGGTATCAGCGTATTCGTCAAGGGGATGCAGAGCAAGGCTATCATCAAAGCTTAATCGATATTAAACCTGAGAACGTATTTGAAACATTGATGAAACTTATAATGCGTTGTGAAAAGAGTAATGAATAATGCGTGTATTAGTTGTTAAAACCTCCTCAATGGGTGATGTTCTACATACTTTACCCGCATTAACTGATGCAGCAAATTGCGTACCTAACATTACTTTTGATTGGGTAGTTGAGGAAAACTTTACCCAAATTCCAAGCTGGCATTTTGCTGTTGATAAAGTTATCCCTGTAGCAATAAGGCGTTGGCGAAAAAATTGGTTTTCCAAAACGATTCGCCAAGAGCGACACGACTTTATTAATAACTTACAACAACAACAATATGATGTAATTATTGATGCCCAAGGGCTTATTAAAAGTGCATTTTTTATTACTCGTAAAGCTAGAGGTATTAAACACGGTTTAGATCGCAAAAGCATCAAAGAACCCATTGCCAGTTGGTTTTATGATATAAAACACAATATTCCCAAACAAATACATGCTATTGAGCGCATTAGGCTGTTATTTGCGCAAAGTCTACAATACGATTTACCTAATTCAATGGGCGATTATGCCATTGCCCGCCACTTTTTGTCTTCGTTGCCTAGCGATAATCAACAGTATCTTGTTTTTTTGCATGCCACAACTCGAGATGAAAAACATTGGACTGAGGATGCTTGGCGACAATTAATCAAACTTATTGAACCGACAGGCTTAAAAGTTAAGCTACCTTGGGGAGCCCCACATGAACAACAACGAGCAATACGACTTGCTCAAGGATTTAATCATGTCGAAGTATTACCCAAACTTTCACTTAATGACATCGCAACGGTCATTGCGGGAGCTAAAGCAGTCGTATCGGTTGATACTGGACTAAGTCATTTAACCGCTGCATTAGATAGACCCAATATTACACTATTTGGTAAAACCGATCCCATGTTGATAGGAGGATATGGAAAAAACCAATACAGTATTATCTCGCCAGAGAAAATCATGAGAACCATCAATGCTAATCAGGTTTATCAAAAATTGGACGCTTTTTTGTAGGTGAATTTCTACTTGCAATTTAATCAAAAGGAATAAATAAAATGAATAACTATTGTGAATTAATTCGTGAAAAATATGCCCAAATTGGTAGTAATGAGCTAGGTTATATTGATGATGCATTAGGTACAGTAATGCGAGTGCTTGACGAAGTAGTATGTAATGAACAAGTTCCCGAAGCATTACGGCATAAAGCCGCTTACGCAGCGGCTAATTTATTGATAAGTGACTTCGATATTAAATAGCTGTTGGTAATTTAATAATAAATCGAGTGGATTTTTCGTCTGATTCAACTGTAATATTACCTTTGTGTGTATCAATTATCGACTTAACAATTGCAAGCCCAATACCTGTACCCGAAGTATTACTACCATTACGATGACGAGATTCATCCACGCGATAAAAGCGATCAAAAAGATGAGGTAAATGGTGGCTATCAATCTTTTTACCGGGATTTGAAATAATAATTTTAACGTACTTTTCAGACTCTTGATTTAAACTTATGGTGATGATTTTATTTTCAGGCGTATAACGAATCGCATTAGATAAAATGTTATTAATTGCCCGCCCCAACATCATTTTATCGCCCTGAATATGAGAACAATTACCTTCTAGCTCAAACTTGATATTTTTTTCATCAACGAGTGGTTCAAAATAATCACAGATCATAATCAGCATGTTATGCAAATCAATATCAATTAAATTAGGTATCAATTGACGGTTATCTGCTTGTGCTAAAAAAAGCATATCAGATATCATCTGTGACATTCTTTCATACTCTTCTAAATTTGAGTATAAAATTTCTCTATATTCTTCAGTCGTTCTTGCATTGCTCAATACAATTTGAGTTTGAGTTGTTAAATTGGTAATAGGCGTACGCATTTCATGAGCAATATCTGCCGTAAAATTACGTTGTCTTTGAAAAACATCTTCCATACGATTAAGCATCTTATTAAACGCTCTAACTAAACTAACATATTTTACTGGAACTGATAAAGTAGAAATACGATGGTTAAGATTTTTTAAGTTAATACGTTCAATCTTCTTAATTAATCGATTAATGGGTTTTTGAGTAAAATAGATAGAAATAAATGATCCAATTAACGCCAAAACACAAGAAATACCAATAAGTATTTTTAAACCTTTTCTTAATCTTCTGATAAATTCAATCTGCAAATCACGACCAACAGCTACAATAGTAGTATATTGTTTGTTTTGGTCAGTCATTATCCTTGATGCAGCAATACGATAAGATGAGTTATCCACGTTTGATACTGTAGTGGTATGTCTAGCAATAATTTCCTCAAAATCAGTAGGCTTTAAGGCAATAGCAAGATTAGGGCCTCGTGTGCGATATAATATTTTTCCTGAATCATCAATAATATAGACAAACAACCGATGATGACCGGTTAAAATTAACAATAGGCTTTGAAAAAACTCATCACGATTATCATCCTGCGAATAATAAGTAAGCTCCCGCTCTATAGAAAATACAACAGAATTTAATTCAGATACATTTTGATGAATAGAAAGTTTTTCAAACCAGCGCTCAATAAGATAGCTAAAACAGTAAAGTAACCCACAAGTAAGTAAGCAAACAATTAATGGCAATCGAAATGATACAATTTTACTCAACTTCATCCAATGCATCCAATTTATATCCCATTCCACGTACAGTATGAATCAATTTAGGTTCAAAATCTGCATCAATTTTATTACGTAATCGCCTAATAGCCACATCAATCACGTTAGTATCACTATCAAAATTCATATCCCATACTTGAGAGGCAATAAGTGATCTAGGTAACACCTCACCTGGATAACGTAAAAAATATTCTAACAACAAAAATTCTTTATTAGTTAAATCAATTCGTTTTCCTGATCTGGTTACTGTTCGTTTAGGCAGATCCATTACTAAATCGGCAATACTCAATTGATAATTATTTACTTGTGGTGCATTACGTCTTAATAATGATTTTATTCTTGCTAACAACTCAGCAAATGAAAATGGTTTAACTAAATAATCATCTGCGCCTAAGCTAAATCCCCTAACTTTATCATCAACACTTCCCATAGCGGTGAGTAATATAATTTGAGTATCCTTTCCTGCTTCGCGCAAAGATTGAATGAATTTCCAACCCACAATATCGGGTAACATCACGTCCAAGATAATTAAATCATAATCTTCAGTCATTGCTCGATGGTAACCATCTAAACCATTATCCGTCAAATCAACAATAAAACCTGACTCAACTAACCCTTGACGAAGATACTCACCTGTTTTATGTTCATCTTCAACAACTAATAATTTCATTTTGAATATTTCCTTCATTATTTTAGGCGGTTATCAAAAATTACATAATGCAATAATAGAATATATAAAAAAACAAAGCACATCATGACAATTAAATTACCGTATTGTAATCAATAAGTCATCAATTAGTCCGATTGTTCCTGCTATAGTATCCACACAATGATTCATGAGGCTAGACATTACTGTTTCATTGTTTTATTGTTTTATTTCCTTTCATCCATTCCTTGCAATTTAATGCAGCCCTAGTTTATCTAGGGTTTTTTTTTATTCTAAATAGATGTAAGTTGATACATACTTGGAGCTGTAAGTAGTTAGGTATAAATACTGACCGTATTATTAACAAATAATACTCTATTTTACATTTTTTTACTTTTTACACAATACAACGCCAGTTTCAATATGATCGGTATAAGGGAACTGATCAAACATAGCAAAATGTTGAATTGAATGCGTTTGGGTTAATAGTTGTAAATTGTTATGCAACGTATTAGGATTACACGAAATATAAATAATTTTTTTATAGGATTTAAGTATATTAATCGTATTTAAATCAACCCCTGCACGAGGTGGATCAACAAGCACAGTTTCGCACTGATAATCATCCAAATTGATTCCTTTTAAACGATTAAACTCGCGTTCTTTTTTTATAGCACAAGTAAACTCTTCAGCAGATAACCGTGCGATAACAAGGTTATCGATATGGTTGACCGCAATATTATGCTGAGCAGAATAAACAGAAGCTTTGGCTATTTCCGTTGCCAATACTTTTCTAAAGTTCTGTGCCAATGCGATCGAAAAATTACCATTACCACAATAAAATTCAAGCAAATCACCTGATGAATTTTTAGTGACAGAAATAGCCCATTGCAACATTTTAATATTCACCGCAGCATTAGGTTGAGTAAAGCTGTTTTCTACTTGGCGGTAAATAAATTTTCTATCCATTACAGGCAAAACTTCATCAACATAATCGACATCTATTGTTATTTTCTGATTACTTGCTCGCCCTACAATATTAACATCTAGACCTTGTTTAGCTAATTGTGTTTTTAACTTTCTTGCTTCAAAAATCCATTTTTCATTTAATTTTTTATGATACAAAAGCGTAATTAACAGTTGACCACTTAAAGTCGAAAAGTAATCAATTTGAAATAATAAATGACGAAGTTCTTGATTATACTTTAACAAAGGTAAAATAGCCTGCATAGCTTGATTAATTAGCTTCGTAGCAACAGGAAACTCATCAATTCTCACTCGTTTTTTTGTTTTTTTATCATACATAATATGATAAAGATCTTCATCCTGATGCCAGATTCTAAACTCAGCACGCATACGATAATGGCTAATTGGCGACGAATATACCGTTAATTCGGGAAGAGAAAAATCCGATAATAATGTTTTTAAATTATCGATTTTCTTTTCTAACTGTTGGTTATAGCTATCATTTGAAAAATATTCAGTCATAGTTATTATCTGATGATGATTATAGAAGTATTATTTAATATGAAGTTCTTAGTTAATCGGCGTTAAATAAAGAAATGGTTAAAGATTAAACTCATTAAGTAATTTAACATCAACAATATTACAAATAATCATTTTGTATAGACCTATATATTATCACAAATAGCTAATGATGATAAGTTTTGCTTAAACAAAGCGTCTTGTTTTTGGGCTGATATACCAAAAACAGCAGATAAAAACAAAACACTTTTAGTTGTAATTATAAAGATTGCAGTTATAACGATTGTAGTTATAACGATTGACGCTATAATGTGTCTCATCATTTTAGATAAAAAGAATACTATGACAGCGCAGACTTTTTCTGATTTAGAATTAGACGATATTTTAATTCACAATCTTCAAGCACAAAATATAAATACACCAACAGCAATCCAATTGCAAACAATTCCCGTTGCCTTAGATGGCAAAGATGTTTTAGGTTCCGCACCTACTGGCACAGGTAAAACATTAGCTTTTTTAATTCCTGCAGTACAACATCTACTGGATTTTCCACGTAGAAAACCCGGTCCACCGCGTATTTTGATTTTAACACCAACACGTGAACTCGCCATGCAGATTGCCGAGCAAGCTAAATTATTAACCGAATCAACACATTTAAGTATTGCAACCATTACTGGTGGTGTTGCTTATATGAATCACGCCGAAATATTTAGCAAAAATCAAGATATTGTTATTGCAACAACGGGGCGATTATTACAATATATAAAAGAAGAGAACTTTGACTGCCGAGCAGTTGAAATGCTTATCTTGGACGAAGCAGATCGCATGCTAGACATGGGATTTTCCCAAGATGTCGAAACCATATCAGCCGAAACACGTTGGCGTAAACAAACCTTACTATTTTCAGCAACACTTGAAGGTGAAGGGCTGCACAATTTTGCTAATCGTATTCTAAACGATCCCGTCGAAATTAATGCAGATCCATCGCGTAAAGAACGTAAAAAAATCTTACAATTTTATTACCGTGCTGACGATTTAGCTCATAAAGTAGCCCTGCTCACTTACTTATTAAAACAAGAAGAATTTAAAAAAACGATCGTATTTGTCCGTAAACGTGAACGTGTACACGAATTAGTTAGCTTACTACATCAAGCCGGCATCCATAGCTGCTATTTAGAGGGTGAAATGGTACAGGCAAAACGTAATGAAGCAATAAAAAGAATCAGCAATAACACGGTTAATGTACTAGTGGCTACCGATGTAGCTGCTCGTGGAATCGACATAGACGATATTACTCATGTTATTAATTTTGATGCCCCAAAAACATCCGATGTTTACCTACATCGAATAGGCCGCACTGCCCGTGCAGGTAAAAAAGGTACGGCAATAATGTTGGTAGAAGCTCACGATAATGAATTACTACAAAAAATTGAGCGCTATATTCAAGAACCAATCAAATTAAGAACAATTGATCAATTGCGTCCAAAAACAAAAGCACCAAAACCCGCAACAAAGAAAAAACCATCGCAAAAAGCAAAGCTAAAAAGTGCTAACAAAAAAGAAGAAAACAAAAAAAAGAAAGTAAAACAACGTCATAGAGACACAAAAAATAAAGGTAAACCTAAAAAATTAATAAATAATACCGAACAATAATTAGCTAGTTAATAGATTAAACTTATGATATCAATTGTTTATAATGACTTGGATAACAAGTTTAAATCGCTATAATACCTAGCAACATGATTTGCAATACTATATAGGAGAAAACGCATGACATTAGTCACTCGCAAAGCCCCAGACTTTACATCAGCAGCAGTTTTAGGTTCTGGAGAAATTGTTAACAATTTCAATTTATCACAATATATTAGTGGTAAATATGCTGTTGTATTTTTCTGGCCAATGGACTTTACTTTTGTTTGTCCTTCTGAAATCATCGCATTTGATCACCGTTTAGAAGAATTCAAAAAACGTGGTGTTGAAGTAATTGGTGTTTCAATGGACTCTGAATACGTACACAATGCATGGCGAAATACACCACAAGATAAAGGCGGAATTGGCGAAGTGAAATTCCCAATTGTTGCAGATATTAAACATGAAATTATGCAGGCGTATGGAATTGAACATCCTGAAGCAGGTGTTGCATTACGTGCATCATTCTTTATTGATAAATCAGGTATTGTACGTCACGAAACCATTAACGATTTACCAATCGGTCGTAACATTGACGAAATGATCCGTATTGTTGATGCATTCCAATTCCATGAAGAACACGGCGAAGTGTGCCCAGCACAATGGACAAAAGGCAAAAAAGGCATGCAAGCAAACCCAGACGGTGTTGCTAGTTTCTTAAAACAGCATGGTAAAGAAATTTAATTTATTTTTTCATCCAAAAAGATTACTGCCGGAGTTTATCTCCGGTTTTTTTATCGACAAACAAACCAATCAAAATGGGTCATAAAGTTGCGTGTAACCCCACAACGCCAATAATAATAACGGTAAGCCCAAACAAACGTGGAAAGTTTTTAGGTTCATGAAATAACAGCATATTTGCAAGTACAGCGCCCGATGTACCAAGACCAACCCAAACAGGATAGACAATACTTAATTCAAGATAATGGAGCGAAAAGTAAAAAAGCACAAAAGAAACAAAAAATCCCCCCCAATACAAAACAAGCCTCGATGGATTTTTTTTCTCAGCGTATAGCTTAAGACCAATTGCACCAAGCACTTCAAAAACTGACGCTATCAATATAAGCAGCCATCCCATGATTAAAATCGTCCTTTATTATAATATTAACTATCGGCTCGTTTTAGTTGAACAACACCAACAACAATTAGCGCAACAAAAAAGAGTTGAATTAACTTAACTTCTTTATCAAAAAGCAACATATCAATTACTGTTGCACCAATCGCCCCAACACCAGAAAAAATAGCATAAACTGTACCTGTGGGGATCGTCTTACAAGCATTTGTCAAAAAGGTAAAATCGACAATAATGAGCGATACAATAATAACCCACTGCCAAAGTTCTGTTGCGGTGCTAAATCCTAAAATCCAACATAATTCAAAAAAGCAGGTCAGCACCACAAATCCCCACTCTTTATTTACGCTAAACATAGCTACCTCGCTTTGCTATTTTGGTTTTACCGTAGTAATCAACTTTTTTGCTTTTTAAATATATGTCTGATTATGCTCTATTGCCCGTAAGCAACGGCAAAACGATAGATGGTTCGCAAACGAAACATTTGCCACCAAAAGATGTTAATTGTTATATATTCCTAACCATTAAACCACAATGCCTAACAACCACGAACATCATTACAACTTTTATTCTTATTTTTCAATTAAGTAAACAATTCTATAATGAAGGGTTATAAATGGCAAGAACAAAATTTTATAATTCAATATTTTATCTTCTATACACATTAACCTACCTAATCCCATTCACCTATATTTTTTTTAAGATATAAACAAAACAGACAAATTTCTAGAAAAAAATAAAAAAAGTTATACCTTTTTCAATTTAGTTTAGAATCGGTATAGAATAATAAAACCGCATTTTTAGACAGTTTTTTAATAAATAAAATAAAAAGATGCTTTTGCTCTTTTTAAAAATAAAATTAGTTATATATCAACATATTAAATCAAAAGGAAAGGAATTAGCATGTCAAAAAAATCAGACAATGAAATTAAAGTCGGCATAAAAGCTTATGTGTCACTTATAGTAGCAATTTTATTTTTTTCGGGTTTATTTTTTAATGTAGACGGCAAAGAATGGCTAGGTGCATTTGATTTTACCAGCTTAAGCGGTAAGTTTGGCACAATGCTACACCCTGAAAAAAACACTTTTGTAGGCGAAGGTGGAAACAGTGCAAGAGCTGGATTTATTTTTGCCTTATCACTCATACCAACCGTTATGTTAGCTTTAGGTGTACTAGAAATTTTTACTCACTATGGCACCATTCGCGCGGCACACAAATTATTAACACCACTATTAAAACCAATTTTAGGTGTTCCAGGCAAAACAGGACTTGCGTTAATTACCGACTTACAAAGTACTGATGCTGGGGCGGTATTAACCAAAGAACTATATGACGAAAAACAAATAACGAAAAAAGATCTTATTATCATTAGTGCTTGGCAGTATTCTGGTGCTGGACTAATAAACAACTACTTTTCGATCGGTTCGGCATTATTTGCGTCAATGACTGTGGCTATTTTTATTCCTCTTGTCATTATGATAGTACTTAAATTTGTCGGCGCCGTACTGGTTCGCTTAGTATTAAATTCAATTTATAAAAAGGATTTTATCAATGAGTAACACACAAAAACAAACTAATAACCCATTAGATATATTTGTCATTGGTGCGCGTAAAGGGTTTAATATTGCCATAAATAACTTAATGCCAAACATATTAATGGCGTTTGTCATTACCGAAATTCTTAAACGTTTAGGCATTATGCAATTAATCGGAACTTATTGTTCACCAATAATGGGGCTTTTTGGTCTACCTGGTGAAGCAATTACCGTATTACTAACCGCATGGTTATCAGCATCTGCTGGCACTGGCGTTGCGGTTAATTTATTTACTGCAGGTACACTCAATACAACAGCAATAACGATTTTAGCACCTGCTATTTTCTTAATGGGATCGCAATTACAGTACATGGGACGATTATTAGGTGTTGCCGATGTACCTAAAAAATACTGGCCATTGCTAATGTTAATTAGTATTTTTAATGCAATCATTTCAATGATTATTATGCGATTTATTGCTTGATAAAGGAGACACCATGTCTAACGTACTAGAACATTATCACTATCTACACCAAACCCCTGAATTAGGGTTTGAAGAACACAAAACATCAGCATATATCGCCCAACAATTAGAACAAGCAGGTTACCAAGTAACTCGCAACATTAATAACACAACGGGAATTGTTGCTCAATACGATAGCGGTACCCCTGGGCCAACTCTTGCGTTAAGAGCGGATATGGATGCGCTTGGACACATTGTTGATGGGCACCATTGCGCAATGCACACCTGCGGTCATGACGGACATTCATCGATATTATTAGCTTCAGCACAAGAACTGATTAAAGAAGGCAACATAAAAAAAGGTCGATTAAAGCTTATCTTTCAACCAGCTGAAGAACTTGGTTCTGGCGCTTTAGCGATGATTGAAGGTGGAGCAATTGACGATGTAGACATGATTATCGGACTACATTTACGACCAAAAGATGAATGTCCAAAAGGATTTGCCGCAGCAGCCATGTACTATTCAGCATCGACCACAGTTGAAGTCAATATTCATGGTATTCCTGCACATGGAGCTCGGCCACACTTAGGCGTCAATGCCCTTGACGCAGCAATGCTAGCCATTCAAGCTGTTAACACTATTCACCTTGCGCCAAGCTTAACCTATAGCGTAAAAGCAACACGTTGCATTTGTGATGCAGGAGTAACCAATGCAATTCCATCAGAAGCATATGTCTGTTGGGATCTAAGAGCACCTACCAATCCAGCAATGGATGAACTAAAAGCCAAAACGTTAAATGCAATAAAACTCAGTGCTGAATCTATTGGCGCCAAAGTTGATATCAATGTCACAAAAGAAATTCCTGCTGCTGAAATTGATAACGAGGTTACCCAAATTATTGCCGAAGCCATTGTTGATGTTCTTGGCCAAGAAGGACTAAAAGATCCAATTTTCACTCCTGGAGGAGAAGACTTCTTCAACTATCCACGAGAACGCAATGTCAAAGCAGGATTTTGGGGATTAGGTGCAGACTTAACACCAGGATTGCATCACCCCGAAATGAAATTTGATCTATCGGCATTAGAAAACGGTGTCAAAATAACAAAAACCTGTGCACTAAAAGTTCTAGGTTAACTCAATACCCACTACCTCCGCCGATCTACTCGGCGGAAACTTCATTAAGCACAAATGGCCATTTTAAGCATAGCTTTTGACTATACGGTTAACGAGTTACGATACTCAACAATATCTTCAATTGTTACAACTGGCATATGATATTTTTTAGCAAATTCAACTACTTCAGGAGCTCTTGCCATAGTGCCATCGTCATTAGTTAGCTCACACAACACTGCCGCTGGTTTTAAACCCGCTAAGGTTACTAAATCAATCGACGCTTCAGTATGACCACGACGAACTAAAACACCGCCGTCTTTAGCAACTAAAGGAAACACATGCCCCGGATGATTAAGATCACACGGTTTAGCATTATCATTCACCGCAGCCTTAATAGTTGTAACACGATCAGCAGCAGATACCCCTGTTGTTACCCCATTGGCAGCTTCAATCGAAATGGTAAATGCCGTATTGTTTTTACTGGTATTATTTGCCACCATCATAGGCAAATGTAACTCATCACAACGTTTTTGTGGCAAACATAAACAAACAATGCCACTACCGTAACGGATCGTCAGCGCCATTTGCTGACTTGTAATGGATTCGGCGGCCCAAATAATATCGCCTTCATTTTCACGATCTTCGTCATCTAAAACTAGTACACCTTGACCGGCTTGAATAGAAGCAATCGCTTTTTTGACACGCTCGATGGGCGTTCCAAACTCATTTAAATTAAACTGATTCATGGTAAATACCTATATTTTTTAACTTGCTCATTTCATTATTTACTTAATCAACTTTAAATAACCATTAACAATGATGCTATTTAGTCATCAACTTAATTAAGTATAAATAAATAAAATACCAGAATCAGGGCTGTGCTTGACTAGCATGGTTTTGCCTTTCAGCAAATATTGGAAAGATAAGCAACTCTCTTTTATCCAGACTTTAACTGTCGGCTTTGGAATTTCACCAAATCTGCTTGACCTTAACCCATCAACACTTGACTGCGCAATAAAACAACTGCCCAGTTAACAAGACAAATTAAGCGCTCGTGGGCTATACCACCGGTGGGGACTTACACCCCGCCCTGAGAATTTTGCCAAAAAAATTGGCAAATCACACTATAATACAAAATGATAAAAAAAACACGGAGATTTTAAAACGAAATATTGCCGCACAGTGCGGCAATAATAGAAAGTGAAGAATATTAATGCATACGGGTTTCACTTATTTTACGTCGTTCAGTTTTACGCATCCATAACCATGAAATAAACCCAATAATTCCAACGATCAATAAAATAATAGTTGCAAGCGCATTAACTTGCGGATCGACCCCTAATTTTACTTTAGAGAAGATCAATTTTGGTAATGTCATTGCGCCAGGTCCTGTTACGAAATTAGCAATCACCACATCATCAAGAGATAAAGTAAAGGCTAATAACCAACCAGAAATTAATGCAGGTGCAATCATTGGTAATGTAATAATAAAAAACACTTTTAATGGATTAGCACCTAAATCTAAAGCGGCTTCCTCAATTGATTTATCAAGCTCACGGAGCCTTGCACTAATGACCACGGTCACATAAGCCATACAGAATGTAGTATGCGCCATCCAAATAGTAATTGCACCACGATCTTTTGGCCATCCAAGAATCTGCCCCATACCAACAAACAAAAGCAACAATGCCAAGCCTGTAATAATATCAGGCATAACAAGTGGTGCTGTTGTCATAAATGAAAACAGATTTGCACCTTTAAATCGTTTAAAGCGAACAATTGCATAAGAAGCAAGTGTACCTAATACGGTTGCAAAAGTCGCTGCACATGCGGCAATGGCTAAGCTTAGACCGACAGCTTTAAATAGTTCCTCATTATGCATTAGCTCAAAGTACCATTTAGTTGAAAATTCAGCCCATACCGTAACTAAACGAGAACTATTAAACGAATAAACAACTAAAATAATCATTGGGATATATAAAAACGAAAATACCACCAATAAAATAAGTCCTTTAAGACATCGAAAAATGAGTGCTAATGTCACAATCACAGTCACAATCAAGCTAAATATTAAACAGTTAACATATAAGCTTATATCGGTAAGTAAACCTAAGCCAGCCGAACTAATTAGTACCGATAGCAGTAACGACCCCAATAGTAATGAGATAAATACAATCAAAGAAGATCGCAAAATAACAGGTAAATCATTCATCTATTTACCCTCCATTTGTCGGCTTTGAAACTTATTGAAATAGTAAATTGGCACAATCAAAATTAACAACATAACTGTCGCAACCGCAGATGCTGCTGGCCAATCAGTATCTCGAGAGAATATAGTCCAAATTTGCGTACCAATCATAATACTTTTAGAGGGTCCTAATAATTCAGGTATCACATATTCACCAACGGCAGGAATAAACACTAGCATCCCCCCCGCAATAATGCCATTTTTGGTGAGTGGCACAATAATTCTGAAAAAGGTTTTAATTGGCTTACAACCTAAGTCCAATGCGGCTTCAATTAACGTCGAATCCACTTTACTTAACGAAGTATAAATTGGTAACACCACAAACGGTAAGTAAGAATACACAATACCGATATAAACCGCCAAATAAGTTTTTATAATCACGAGTGGCTGATCAATAACCCCTAACCACATTAAAAAGTGATTTAACAAACCTTCTTGATTTAAAATACCAATCCACGCATAAACTCGAATTAAAAATGATGTCCAAGACGGTAAAATAATTAACAATAATAAAATGTTACGCGTAGATTGCTTACATTTTGAAATTGCCCATGCTAATGGATAACCAATTAAAATACATAATATGGTTGAAATAGCCGCAATTTTTAATGATTCTAAATAAGACGCAAAATAAATACTGTCATTAACTAAGTCAATATAATAACTAAAGTTCAAAGCAATATTTAGTAATCCATCATCATAACTAAACAAATCAGTATAAGGTGGAATTGCAAAGATCTTCTCAGAAAAACTAATCCTAAAGACAATTAAGAATGGTAATAAAAATAGCAATAGCATCCATAAATAAGGGATGGCAATAACAATTAAACGCCCATAAAGAGTCATCAGATCAGTATCTCGGCTTTGTTGCTTCATCTTTTTATAAGCAAAATAAATTACCACAAGCCCAGCAGGAACAAACAATATACTGCCAGCAATAATCAGCCGATAAGCAAATTTAGATGGCTTATAATTTGCTAAACATAATCCCACACATGACAACAAAAAACTTAATGTCATCGCGGTAAATAGCGCATCTAAAAATAAGTTATCAAATGCTCCTGTTGTCACAAAACGCCAATAAACATTGAGCAACACAAATGCATTTAACAACAATCCTAATACAATGGATCGCATTATGATATCCTCTTTTGTTTATTCAGTAAGCACAACACAGCTATCAACTTCCCAACTTAAGTTAACTATATCACCCCAAGTTGGCATACCTTTACGATAACGATGTTCATTTTGAAGTTGCGCAATAATAATTTGCCCACTTGGTAATTTAACGTGATAAATCGACAGATCCCCAAGGTAAGCGATTTCGACCACTTCACCTGTTGCCACATTATAGCCATCTTCTGGGATTTCATCGCAAAGTTTAATTTTTTCTGGACGTAACGCGACTTGTGTTGGCACGCCTTCAACCGCAGGTGAATCATAATCGACTTTTAATGGACGCTTAATCATAGGACAGCTAATGATCAAACCATCTTCTTGCGTTTCTTGCAAAATACCGTCAAAGACATTTACCGAGCCAATAAATTCGGCACTATAACGGCAATTTGGATGTTCATAAATCTCTTCTGGTTCACCGATTTGTACAAATTGACCTTTATTCATAATAGCAATACGGCCAGCCATAGTCATGGCTTCTTCTTGATCATGTGTCACCATTACACATGTTGCGCCCACTTGTTCTAAAATACTCACCACTTCAAGTTGCATACGATCACGAAGTTGTTTATCTAGCGCACCCATTGGTTCATCAAGCAATAATAATTTTGGACGTTTAGCTAAACTACGAGCTAATGCAACACGTTGTCGTTGACCACCAGACAATTGATGTGGTTTACGTTTACCAAATTGCTCCATATGTACAAGGGCTAACATCTCTTCAACGCGCTGTTTTATTTCAAATGAATTTAATTTATCTTGTTTTAAACCAAAGGCAATATTCTGCTCAACCGTCATGTGAGGAAATAAAGCATACGATTGAAACATCATATTAATTGGACGATCATAAGGCGGAACTTGAGATAAATCCTTACCATCAAGAATAATCTGCCCCGACGTAGGCTGTTCAAAGCCTGCAAGCATTCGTAACAATGTAGATTTACCACTACCTGACGCACCTAATAAAGCAAAAATTTCACCAGTATAGATAGTCAAGTTGACATCATCAACGGCATAATAATCATCGTTAAAAACTTTAGTTAAATTTTTGATCTCCAAAAGTGGAGTTACCATCTTTTTTTTAGGCTGTACCTGATTTGTTGTTTTATTATTCACTCTATTTTCCTCATAACAACAAGCCAAAAAAAACGAGACGGAAAGGCTAAATAACCCATCCGTCTAGAATTAACACTTAAATTCGATATACCCAATATCGACTATTTACCAGTTTTAAGTTTAGTCCATGTACGAGTAATTACGCGCTCAAGTTTAGGATCTTTAACTTGTAAAGTGAATAGTTTTTCCATCACTTCTGGTTTTGGATAAACCGCTGGATCGTTTTTCACATCTGGGTTTACAAATTTGTCATTTGCTTCTTTATTAGCGCTAGCAAAATTCACATCGTTAGTGACTTGCGCGGCAATTTCAGGTTTCATAACAAAATTTAAAAACTCATGTGCTTCGTCAGGATTTTCTGAATCTTTTGGAATAGCGAAGGTATCAAAAAAGACTAATGCGCCCTCTTTTGGAATTTGATAACCAATATGCACACCATTTTTTGCTTCGTTAGCTCTATCGCGTGACTGTAAAATATCGCCAGACCAACCTAAAATGACACAAATATCACCATTTGCCAAATCAGTAATATATTGTGAAGAATGGAAATAACGAATATTTGGTCTCACTTTTTCTAACAATTCATAAGCAGCACCAGTATAATCTTTAACATCGGTACTGTTTGGATTTTTACCTAAATATTGAAGTGCACTTGCAAAGATCTCGGTTGGTGCATCTAAAAATGCCACACCACAATCTTTTAGTTTCTCCATATTTTCAGGCTTGAAGACTAAATCCCAGCTATCGACTGGAGCATCTTCACCCAAACGTTCTTTAACTTTATCAATGTTATAACCGATACCTGTTGTCATCCATACATAAGGGATAGCATACTTATTATCAGGATCATGCGTTGCCATCAATTTCATTAAATTTGGATCAAGATTTTTCCAATTTGGTAACTTGCTTTTATCTAACGGTAAATAAACACCTGATTTAATTTGTTTAGCTAAAAAGCTATCAGAAGGAGAAACAACATCAAACCCAGAATGGCCTGCCATCAATTTACCTTCAAGGATTTCGTTTGAATCATACACATCATAAACAAGTTTGATGCCTGTTGATTTTTCAAAATCAGAAATAGTATTAGAACCGATTTGACCTGCCCAATTGTAAAAATGTACAACACGATCTTTAGCAATAGCAGATTGAGATAACGCCAGTGAAACACCAGCCACGATTGAAAGAATTGTTTTACGTTGAGTAAACATGCTCACCACTTCTCCTCTTGTAGGGATATTACATGTTAGACACAAGCCCATTGCAAAGACACAATGGACCCCCAAATTTTGCTATCGACGTCATCACTAATGGATAAATCACCAACATAATAAACGCCCAGCGAAACCGAGGTAATCAGGCAATCACAAGTCATTAATAAAATAAATGAACAAGTAGAGCTAACCTTGCATTACGAGGGATAAAATACCTTTTTTTTTCGAGATGTCTACTTAAAAAATCAAATATTAAAGCTTTCTTAACTGAGTGGTTACGTTTTAACCACTCACAAAGGAATAAACAGTTATTTAGCAATTAATTAACCGCTATTATTCGGCTATAGCTTGCATAATTTTACCATTAGGTTGCCAAACGCGGTATTTTACTTGTAAATCATTAGGCACATAAAAAACTAACGGTAAGCTACTGTTATAATTAAACAAACCTAAATTATGATTCATTGTCACAAACTCGCTTTTACTGCTACCTTCAGGACAAGCCATTAATGTTGACAAATTACCAACGGCCTTTTCAACAACATAATAAGAGTAACCCCAGCCTTTAAGCTCTTCTTGCTTAACCACGCCACCTAAATTATGAAAATTGCAATCAACATTCATCTCTTTACCAATAATCACCTCAACTTTAGTGTTGCTCTCATTAGCCATCGCTGGTAAATGGATAGCATAACGTGTAAAACCAACTTGAGCTGCAGGAAATGGTGCCGTATCATTGGCATTTTGTGTTGTCGGTTTTATTTTAGGCGAATTTGCACATGCAGTTAATGCCACACCTAATAATGTTAATAACACTAATTTTTTCATTTTTAAAATCTCCATTAATAAAATTAATTATAAACACCATCATATTAATTTAAATTGATAATGCGTATAATAACGCCATCAAAATTAATAAATATGGTAAAAAAATGCCAGCAGAAAAAAACACAACTGATTTACTTAAGCTAATTCTAAACCTGTTGATCATCGGATTACTAATCATTATTACCTATCGTGTTATTGAAGCTTTCTTATTTGGATTCTTCTGGGCGGTGATGGTAGTTATTGCCACTTGGCCATTAATGATAAAAATTCAAAAAAAATTATTTAACAAACGCTGGCTATCACTACTGGTAATGGCACTAATATTAGCCTTTGTTTGCATTATACCGTTCATATTAATTATTAGCTCGGTAGCACAAAACGGTCACCACCTTATTGAATGGGCAAAAACACTATCTCATCAAAAACTACCAACACTTGACTGGCTAGAAAGCGTACCTGCTTTTGGTCCTGAACTACACCAAAAATGGTTAACATTAATTCAAACAGATGGTTCTGACTTAGTATCAAACATACAACCTTATATTGGCATCATGATAAGCTGGCTACTTGAACAAGTCACCAACATTGGCATATTCATCTTTCATGCAGGTGTGATGATCATTTTTAGCCTATTACTCTATTTAAAAGGCGAAAGCATCACCAAATATGTCTACTTACTTGCTAATCGATTATCAAAACAATATGGCGTAACCACCGTCACATTAGCAGGACAATCTATCCGCGCAGTAGCACTAGGGGTTGTGGTTACAGCTATCACCTTAGCCCTAATTGGCGGATTAAGTTTTGTATTTACTAAAATGCCACTACCCGGCGTACTAACACTCGTCTTATTTATTTGTTGCGTGGCACAAATTGGCCCAGTGGTTGTTATGCTAGGATGCATCTGTTGGCAATTTTGGATGGGCAACACCACCTCGGGTATTATCTTAATTGTTGTTGCAATCATATTGACCACTTTAGATAGTGTAATGCGAGCCTACTTAATCAAAAAAGGCGCTGACTTACCGTTTTTACTTATATTATTTGGCGTCATTGGTGGATTACTTGGCTTTGGCATAATGGGGTTATTTATTGGTCCTGTGGTGCTAGCACTAACTTATAAAATAATTCAAACATGGGTTGATGAACAATCTTAAACCATTTATTATCACTCACAATAAAGCATAAACAATAGCTAAAGGCGTAAAGTGACACAAACAACAAATAGTCACTTACCCAAAAGTGACTAAGTAAAAATGCATATAAATAAAAAGGAGCGTTATTTTTACTGACTTATTCAGATTTTGTTAGATAAAATCCTAACATAACTAGTCAGTTATAATGATAAACAAATTATGCGAATACCATTTATAAAATACAATCACCAAAAACATCTTGATGAATTAGCCAAAATTCAACAAAATGCAGATCAATACCAAATTATATATAATCCTAAAGCCTATCGACTGGCTTTACTCGAAAGCATAAAACAAGCTCAACATCGTATTTACATAGTTGCACTCTATCTAGAACAAGACGAAGCTGGCAAAGAAATTCTTAACGAACTATACCAAATCAAACAACAACGCCCAAACTTAGATATCAAAATATTTGTTGACTGGCACCGTGCACAACGTGGACGAATTGGTGAAGACAAAGCCCACACCAACGCCAACTATTACTACCAACTAAAGCAACAGCACCCAGAGATCGACATTCCGATTTATGGTGTTCCTGTAAACCGTCGCGAAGTGCTTGGTGTATTGCATTTAAAAGGCTTTATTATTGATGATACGGTCATCTACAGTGGCGCAAGCATCAATAACGTCTACTTACACAAGCGTGAAAAATACCGTTACGACCGCTATCACTTTATTACTAATCCGCTATTAGCCGATAGCATGGTGCAATTTATCAACGACCACTTTATGCCGTATCAAGCTATACAGTTACTTAACACTGGCACACACAAAACACGCAAACAAATCAAATCCGAAATCAAAACCTTGCGCCAACACTTAATGGATGCCAACTACCAATATAACGGTAATGCCGACAACGACACCTTATCGGTTGCACCAATAATGGGGCTTGGGCGCAATAACTCGCTCAACAAAATCATTCATCACTTAATCAACATAACCGAACAAAAAATTACTTTTTGCACGCCGTATTTTAATTTACCTAATATCCTAGTACGCGACATTATTCGTCTGCTACGCAAAGGGCGTCAAGTTGAATTAATTATTGGCGATAAAGAAGCCAACGACTTCTACATCCCACCTGACCAACCCTTTAACATATCGGGTGGACTCCCTTATTTATACGAAATCAACTTAAGACACTTTATTGAACGCCTACAAAATTTTATCGATAAAGAACAACTGACCATAAGATTATGGAAAGACGAAGCGCAAACCTATCACCTAAAAGGTATCTGGGTGGATGACAAATGGGTACTCATAACGGGCAACAACCTAAATCCACGAGCATGGCGTCTTGACCTTGAAAACGGCATATTAGTGCATGATCCAAAACAAGAATTAAGTGACAAATTCAACCAAGAACTGAACACCATCCGTCAAAAAACTACGTTGATAACGCATTTTCAACAAATCCAAGCGAGCCAGTTTTATCCAAGTCAGGTTCATAAGTTGATAAAGCGACTAAGTCGTATCAAGGTGGATAGGATTATTAAGCGGTTATTATAAAGGTAGTGGGTAAAAGTGTAGTGGTGTTTTTGCTAAAAACACCGAAAAAAACTTCAATAAAATCAATACCTTTCCTGGCTGATTTTTTATCAAAATGATGCTTTTTTTGGGGGGAGGGTGGATAGAGTGGATTGAGTGCGGTGGTTTCGGACGTTTGAGCTTTGGGTGAATAAAATAGCTGTTGTGAACACGTCCGAGCCAAGGGAATTTAAAGCGAATTCCCTTAGCAATCCCACGCTTTGGCTGCAGAATGTGGCCTTCGGCTACCCTCCGCCGTCGCTCGGTCTTAACGCACCGTTTGTGGAAGCGCTCCAAGCGCGCCACAAACTCGCCAAACGTCCTGTTTGGCGTGCTAACCTCGCTCTGTTGTCGGCACATTCTGACGCCGGAATAAGACAACAACATAACCTTAACTGTTTTTTGAGGTTGTTTTTGTTTGATAAAAACGCCTTATAAAAACTTTAATAAAATCAATACCTTTTCTGACCGATTTTTTGGTGGAAAATCAGGCATTTTTTTGTTTTTGTGAATAGAATAAATTGGGTGCGGTGGTTTCAGCTAGGAGGGGCGGCGCTATTGTGGCTTTGCCACAACGGCGCAACCCTAAGGGAAACGCCCCGACTTACGCGGGGGCTTTATTCTTGTCTATATTGTCCTCTCAGGCACCGTAACCCCCTTCCGCGCCCTAAGGATTAAGGGCTAAACGCTAAGAACTAAGGTGTGGTGCAAACAGCATAACGGCTGCCAGCGGTAACGCTCAAGTCGGCGGTGCTGCCGTTGATGCTGACAGTGAAGACCCCACCGCGTGCTCCCTCGCTTGTCAAGTAACCTCCACGGGTGAAGCCCGTATCAGCGTAGCCGTTCACATTACCCCACTCCGTGAAAAATCCTGCACCTATGTGACGCTTGTAAAGATTATTACTAGACGACGGCCTGGCACCTAGCATGCCTTGACACCAATTGCCTGAATGCCTACCATAACAAACCCCATTGGTTAAATCCCTTACCCTAGGCATACGATAACCCAAACTATTACACCATGCTGTTTGAGTAGAAGCCTCAGCGGTTTTATTACCCCGATTTACGAACCACTGCTTTAAGACAAATCCGTACCGAACCTCATTACCATTACTATCCCTTCCCACCAACTCAAAGGTCTGTGGCAAAGATGGGCGTGCTAATGAACCAGGATTACTTGAGCTTATTTGAGCACTATCAGCTTTAGGGCCATGCAATGTTACCCGTGTTACATATTTTGATTTATCACTAATCCAAGCATCAGCATCATAGGTGCGCCCATCAGGGGTTGTGAATGTCCCTGTCCGCGGCCATCTCCGACTCACCGTTGCTCTTATACTACCACCTGTGTTAACCGTCCAACTTAACTGACTTCCGTCACCACCTATATCCAAATCAAAATACAAGCCATCTGCTCCTGTAGTAGGAAAGTTTCTGTCATAAGATGATGGGTTTGTAAACACTGTTAAAAAGCCCTTAGTAGGAGACCATATGTTAGCTGGGCCTGCAAAGATTGGGGCGTCGTCGTATCCATCAACAGTAACTCCAGTGCCACCCATGTACAAATTCGGCCTGACCGAACAAATAACTGGCTGTGATGAATTCGGATTAATATAATAATCCACCGTAGCGCCACTAAAACTACTACTCCTTGGTACCCCATACTGCGTACTTAATGTGCCACCCGTACTTGTTAAAGTTACCTTATAAGGGGCTTTACATATATCTAATGTATCACTGCGATTAACCGTAGTACCGTTTTTATCGGTAAACGTTACCGATATACTCCCCGATGCCGTTGCTGGTCCATCTCCATCATCATCCCCCCAATCCTCCTGATTAACCAAATCACTCATGGTAATTGAACTCCGTGAGGGCGGAACTATCATATCTATACTATCGAGGCTACCCCCCGAAGATAGCAACCTGATTGGATTAGTTGGCGTTGATGGGTTCGTTGACCTTGTGTATACCGTTCCATCCTGCAACTTTATTGATAATAAACTGTCTGTATTCGTTAATTTTGTCCGCCCTCTATCAAACGTTAAATACGGCGCACTCCCCTCGATAGCCCTTGAGGTATAAGCCGTTAATGCCTCTGTATCCTGCGTATATGACAATAACAACAATGGCGCTAAGAATAATGCCGATTTTGATAACAATGACGGTTTAAACAATAATCGCAGTTTGGATTGTAATGGCGGTTTATATAACCGCTTGGAAATCGGCGATAATTTTGCCGAAAATATGGCCGATGACGGCGTCGATTTCGCTACGCGAAATGACTTCGGTGATAAAAATAACTGTGGCGCTCTATTTTGACCACTGTGCGAATCAATAAGATTTAGGGCATAGGTTTGGCAGGCCAGATGCCAG
>NZ_WTFA01000067.1:0-272 GCF_009795755.1 Gilliamella sp. Pra-s60
TAACAAGTACAGGTGGCACATTAAGTACGCAGTATGGGGTACCAAGGAGTAGTAGTTTTAGTGGCGCAACGGTGGATTATTATATCAACCCATATGAGTATACCGGTATTTGTTCGGTCAGGCCGAATTTGTTCATGGGCGGTACTGGGAGCGACCCCCGCTATGCAGGTCCAGCTAACATATGGAATCCTAGTAAGGGCTTTTTAGTTCAGTCAACAAGTCCATCATCTTACGACAGGAACTTTCCTACTACAGGAGCAGATGGTTTGTAT
>NZ_WTFA01000068.1:0-266 GCF_009795755.1 Gilliamella sp. Pra-s60
AAATCTTATTGATTCGCACAGTGGTCAAAATAGAGCGCCACAGTTATTTTCATCACCGAAGTCATTTCGCGTAGCGAAATCGACGTCGTCATCGCGGTCTTTACCGCCGATATCCAAGTGGTTATTCAAACCGCCATTATTGTTTAAACCGTCATTATTATCAAAATCGGCATTATTCTTAGCGCCATTGTTGTTATTGTCGTATACGCAGGATACAGAGGCGTTATCGGTTTATACCTCAAGGGCTATCGAGGGGAGTGCGCCGT
>NZ_WTFA01000008.1:0-98491 GCF_009795755.1 Gilliamella sp. Pra-s60
TTAGCACGCCAAACAGGACGTTTGGCGAGTTTGTGGTGCGTCGGGAACGCGTCCACAAACGGTGCGTTAAGACCGAGCGACGGCGGAGGGGCGCCGAAGGCCACATTCTGTAGCCAAAGCGTGGGTTGTCAGGGAATTCGCTTTAATTCCCTGACTCGGACGTGGGCACAACAGCTATTTTATTCACCCAAAGCTCAAACGTCCGAAACCACCGCACCTAATCCATTCTATACACCAACAAAAAAGCATCATTTTGATAAAAAAATAAGTCAGGAAAGGTATTGATTTTATTGAAGTTTTTGTTTAGCTCTTTTTAAGAAAAATCAACCGCTTGCATAATTAGCATTAAACACCAACAACTAACAAACCCGTAAAACCAATAAAAGCACACTCAGGATAACTGCATTTAACCGCAAAAAACGGTCAGAAAAAGTGTTGATTTTATTAAATTTTTTGATTTTTAAAATCAACACTAACATCAGCTTAGAACAACCTCCTCATTGCTATCAAACCTCTGATGACTCATTTTCAAGAGTAATATTCGGATCGTTATACACACCCATATCCATAAGGCCAATTTCACGATCGGTTACCACTGCGGCTGTCATAGCGCCAGATACATTAGCTAAAGTTCTTGCCATATCAATAATTGGATCCACGGCTAAAACCATTCCAATTAATGGGAAGTATTCGGCCATCCCCATCCCCGATAAAACAACAGTTGCGGCAACTGTTGCTGTGCCGGGAATGCCGGCGATGCCGATTGAACCAATAACGACCACAATGACAAGCATAATATAAAATTGGATATTTGTTTCAATGCCAACCATATGGGCTACCATCACGGCAAGTAAAGCAGGGAAAAAACCTGCACACCCATTCATTCCCATTGTACTGCCAAGTGAGCCGACTAAATTTGCAGTGCCGGTATTCACTCCCATTCGAATGGTTAACGTTGAGATAGTCATTGGTAATGAGCCAACTGATGAGCGACTAGTAAAGGCTAATAACCATGTTCCTAGCGCTTTTTTTATAAACATAGTTGGTGAAATACCATGAATCGAAACAATGGCAATATGCACAATTAACATAATCAATGTGGCAATATAGATGGCGGCAACAAAGCTTGAGACCTGAATAATGGCCGGTATTCCATTAGAAATAATGGTGCGAGCCAGTAACGCAATGACTGCGTAAGGCATGTATTTAATAACCGTCATCGCAATGGACATAACGATCTTGTAAAGTGCTTCGATAAATGTTTTAAAGAGTGAAATAGGTTGTGGATTCTTCTTTTCCATTCTATTGGCGGCAAGCCCCATTAAGGCAGAGAAGATGACTAATCCAACAATATTTTCATTTACCATTGATGCAATAATATTACTTGGGATTAGATTTACAAAGGTATCAATAATATTGGTGTATTGTTTTGCTTGCGCTTGATGTACAGAGCTTGAGCTTATTTCACCTAAAGAAAATAGATTTGCTAGCAAAATACCGATGATACAAGCAATGGCTGTTGTAAACAGTAACCAAAAAATTCCTCTAAATGCAATTTGAGGTAGATTTTTTTTGCCCGAAAAGTCGATAATCACTTTAACAATCGATACAAAAATAAGTGGTATTACTAGCATTCGGATAAAGGCAATAAATGCTCGACCAAATAGCCCATACCATGTTGCGGTTTCCTGCATCCAGAGGGTTGCCGCATCAGGAAATCCCGCCACAGCTTGAATGCCTAGACCAAGTATAGCACCAAGGATTAGGCCAACTAACATACGAACTGAAAAATTGACTTTTTTATCTTGCAACGGTTTCATCACCGCAAAAAAACAGATGAGAAGTAGTCCAATACCAATGAGGGTTTGATAATGGGTAATTGATAAGAACTTTTCAAAAAAAGTCCCCTGAAAAATGGCATCTGACATAATTAGCCTCTCTTTTGATAATTCAGTTATCTGGTTAACAATCTATGTTTAATTACGTGCTATGTTTAATTACGTGATTTGATGTTTAACTATAAATATATTAATGTTGTTTATTTTGCGATTGAGCCTGCAATATTTAAAATATCCCAAGGTCTGGAAAAAGGTGGCGCGTACAGAAAATCCATCATGGCTAATTCATCAATTTTCAAATTCGCCCATATAGCGGTTGCTAACGTGTTCACTCTTAATACCGCGCCATTCCCCCCCGCTATTTGTCCACCTAAAATCACGCGCGTATCGGCATGATAAATCAGTTTTGCTGTTACACTTGTTTGTCCAGCAACATAATTACTGTGATTTTTATCTTTAACTATGACAGTTTTATAGGGGATTGCGGCTTTTTGGGCTTCGTTTTCAGTTAAACCCGTGCGTCCTGCTTCGATATCAAAAACTTTTAACGCTGAAGTACCAATCGTGCCGGGATATTCGCAATGTCCACCACCTAAATTTTCGCCTACAATTTTACCAAGCTTGTTTGCTCCTGTGGCGAGCGGGATATATACCATTGAATGGCTAACTTTATGGTAAAGCGCGGCGCAATCGCCAGCGGCATAAATATCAGCAATATTGGTTTGCCCTAAGCTGTTAGTGATTATGGCTCCATTTTTAAGTAGGTTGATGCCAAGATCTTTATAGATATCACTGTTTGGTTTTACTCCCGTTGCAATAATAACGATATCAGCAGGATATCGTCCTTTATCAGTAATTACATGGGTGACATTGTGTGATCCCTCAAAGCTAAGAACTCGCTCTTGCAAGTGTAGGTCGCAATGTTGTTTAATATTTTCTTCAATTAGGCTGGTAATTTGTTCATCAAACGCATCGACTAGGATTCTGTCATCTAATTGAATCAATTTGACATTTTTTTGTAAGGCGACCAGCGATTCAGCGATTTCAAGCCCAATATAGCCAGCACCGACAACAATAACATTTTGGGTATTTTTGTTTGATAATACGTGTTTGATTGCTAATCCATCGTGCAGATCACGTAATGTAAAAATGTTTTTTAGCTGATCATTTTTAAAAGCTGGTATGATAGGACTTGCGCCAACCGCCAGTAATAATTTATCGTAGTTGTCATCAAAGCAATGGCCAGTATTATTATCTTTTATGGTTAATTTTTTTTGATTAACATCAATCGTCATTACTTCATGTAACGTTTTAATTTCAATACCATCTTTTTGAAATTGTTCTGGTGTTCGAGATATCATTTCATTGGCATCAGTAAAGTGGTTACCAATGAAATAGGGTAAACCACAAGCGCCAAACGAGACAATATTTGATTTTTCATAAATACGGATGGTTGCCTCTGGGTTCATTCTTTTGGCTTTTGCGGCGGCACTTGCGCCTGCGGCTTGAGCGCCAATGATGATGATTTTCATTTAATTTGCTCCTCAGTGCTCAGATACTCAATTATTAATAATATCCTATCATACGCCATAAATTATAGGAGAGATAGACAGCTATTTAGCATTAATATTTGTGAATTTGAATCATTTGAACATTTACAATCACCAGTCTTGCATAATCTTTTTAAGTCACTTTGCTTCTGTAAAAAATTTTAGGAGACTATGTGTTTGAATATAAGGTGTTTGAGCATAAGTTTTTAAATGTAAGCGGTTGAGTATGATTAATTAGCTCTATGATAAAACTAATCTGTAAGTCGCTCTCATTTAATGCGGGAATATAATAAAACGTTTTTCCTCCTGCATTAAAAAATAGTTCTCGATTTTCTTCATCAATTTCATAAAGGGTTTCAATACAATCTACCGAGAAACCTGGGCAGATGACGTGCACGTTTTTTATGCCTTGCTTGGCTAGCTGTTTTAATACATCACTGGTATTGGGTTCGACCCATTTACCTTTACCAAATTTGGATTGATACGCCATTTGGATTGGTCGATTTATCCCATTTTCTCGACATTTTTCGATTAATAATTGCGTGGTCATTTCACAACGTTCAATATAATCCTCTTTTCGTTTGTGGATATAGCGCTCTGGGATACCATGGTAAGACAGAACGAGCACTTCCGGCTCGCCTTGCTGTTGAAAAGCCTGTTTGATTTGCAAATATAGTGCATTGATATAACTTGGATGATCCGCATAATCACGAATGTAGTTAATGTTTGCAGTGATTTGATTGTGGTTGATGAGTTGGTTAAGTTTATCTAGTACGGCAAGTGTTGTGGTGGTTGAGTATTGCGGAAAGAGGGGCAATACTGTAATTTTGGTACATGAGCTAAGATGATTCAATGCCGATTGCATAGTGGGATCACCATAAGTCATGGCTAATTCGCATTGCACATTGGGTAAACACTGTTGTAACTTGTTACATAATAATTGGCTGTAATGCAATAATGGCGAGTTACCCTCTATCCAGATTTTTTGGTAATGCTTAATAATATAAGGTACGCGTTTAGGGATTATGCGGTACTTTAAAAGCGGATACCAAAGCAGTCTAGGCAGATCAACAACATGCCTATCAAGCAGGAACTCAGTTAAATACTGCGTTATGGCTTCTGGCGTTGCGGCGTTTGGAGTGCCTAGGTTTACAAGTAATAGTCCTTCTTTTGAGGTCACCATTAATCCTTATTTTTAATATATCGGTTGATAATAGCAAGAAGCCGACCTAATGCCCCTTGATTTTGTTTTAATACTTGATAGGCGTGTTCACCCATTTGTTGGCGATTAATTTGACTGTTTAATAATGCATCAATCGTTGAATAAAGTGCATCAGCCGAGCTAGCACAAACTTGCATTCCTTGTGCTGAAATGAGTTGTTCACCAATTACTTTAAAATTAAAAAAATGTTTGCCACTTATGATCGGGATGTGATGCAGTGCTGGCTCTAGTGGGTTATGTCCTCCATGCTCAACTAAGCTCCCCCCAACAAAGGCGATGTTGGCAATGCCATAAAGTTCTATTAGTTCGCCCATTGTGTCGCCCAATATAACTTGGGTTTGTCGCGTTGGGGCATTATTGTGACTGCGGTTGATGTAATTTAGTTTGCGGTCATCAATTAGCTTTTCAACTGTTTTAAAGCGCTCAGGATGGCGGGGAACAATAATTAATAATAAATCAGGATGTTTGAGTAATAACCGTTGAAAGGCCGTTAAAATAATTTCGTCTTCGCCATTATGGGTACTTGCGGCAATAAATACTGGGCGATTTAATGGCCATTGCTGTTTTAGCGTGGCAATTTTTCGCTGTTGTTGTTCGGTTAGCTCAATATCGAATTTAATACTGCCTGTGACGGTTAAGTGATCAGGCGGTAAGCCTAATGACATAAATCGTTCGCCGTCTTGCTTATTTTGTGCGGCAATGGTGCTGATTTTTGATAATAAGTGGCTAATGGCAGAACCGAGTTTGCGGTATCGGTTTGCTGATCGCTCAGATAATCTAGCATTGGCAATAATTAGGGGGATGTTTTTGTTATGGCATTGGCTAATCATGTTAGGCCAAAGTTCGGTTTCCATAATAATCACTAATTTAGGTTGTACTGTTTTTAGAAAACGATGGATTGCACAAGGTAAATCGTAAGGTAAATAAACATGGCTGACACTATCACCAAGTAACGATTTGACTCGTTCAGATCCCGTTGGTGTCATGGTGGTGACAGTGATGGGTAAATGCGGGTATTGTTGCTTAAGTGCTTTGATAAGTGGTATTGCGGCGATGGTTTCGCCTACCGATACCGCATGAACTAAAATGCCGTTGGGCTTGACTTTGTTTTTACAAAAACCATAACGTTCAAGCCAACGTTTGCGATAATTTGGCGCTTTAAGGCTACGCCAAAGTAACCTTAGCCAGACAAAAGGTTGTAGTAAATATAATAAAATAGTATATAAAATTTGCATACTAATTAAATAGTTATATTAAAAAAGTGTTGGCGATAATAAGCCAATTCGGCAATCGAGTCACGAATGTCTTCAAGTGCTTGGTGTGAACTTTGTTTACTGATGCCTTTTAATATTTCGGGCTTCCAGCGTTTGGCTAGTTCTTTAATTGTACTGACATCTAAATAGCGGTAATGAAAATAGCTTTCTAAATTAGGCATATAGTTAAATAAGAAACGTCGATCTTGCCCAATGGTGTTGCCACAAATTGGCGAGCTGTTTTCAGGCACCCATTGTTTTAAGAATTCAATGGTTTGTAATTCGGCTTGTTGTTCGCTGATGGTACTTTGGCGAACACGTTCAATTAGTCCTGATTTGCCATGTGTGTTTTGGTTCCATTCGTCCATTAGTGCTAACTGTTCATCAGATTGGTGAACGGCAATGACAGGTCCTTCAGCAAGGATATTAAGGTCGGAATCGGTGACGATCGTTGCAATTTCAATAATGCGATCAACGGCTGGATCTAGTCCTGTCATTTCAAGATCAATCCAAATTAGATTGTTGCTATTAATTTGTGTTTGTTTGGTCATAATATGTGATAGATAATTTCTTTTTGATACTGAGTAGTGTAGCATAACTGGCAATCTGTTTTAGTAAAAAATGAGTACTATGGCAAAAATTCAATTATCCAATAATCAAAAAAGACGCATGGCAGCTAAACATCAACAACGGCTAGCAACAAAGCAAGATGAAAGCCTATCTAACTTTTCATCACCGCGTGATGGTGTGGTTATCAGTCGTTTTGGTAAATCGGCTGATGTTGAGGATAATATTGGCAATATTTATCGCTGTAGTATTCGACGAACGTTACCTTCGTTAGTCACTGGCGATAAAGTGATGTGGCGTGAAAGTTTAGAGCCTAATACCAATGGTGTGATTGAAGCTGTTCACCCTCGACATTCTGAATTGGTTAGGCCTGATTTTTATGATGGTGTTAAACCTGTTGCGGCAAATGTGGATCAAATTGTGATTATATCGGCTGTATTGCCAGAGTTGTCTCTTAATATTATCGACCGTTATTTGGTGGCTTGTGAAGCAACAGATATTAAACCGATTATTGTTTTAAATAAAATTGATTTATTAAACGATGTCGAGCGAGCAAATGTTGAAAGCCAATTGGCTATTTATACTAAAATTGGTTATCAAGTGTTGTATGTTTCATGCCAGCATCAACAAGGTATTGCTGTATTACAGGATATTTTACAAGGTAAGATTTCTATTTTAGTTGGACAGTCTGGTGTGGGTAAATCAAGTATTATTAATTTGCTGTTACCGCATCAATCACAATCAGCGATGACTGGAGATATTTCAGAAATATCAGGGCTTGGTCAGCATACAACCACATCCTCTAGACTTTATCACTTATCAAACGGTGGTGATATTATTGATTCTCCAGGGATCCGCGAATTCGGATTATGGCACTTAGAACCACAGCAAGTGATTAGTGGTTTTAAAGAATTTGATAATTATTTGGGCGGTTGCCATTTTCGGGATTGTAATCATCTTGACACACCAGGATGTTTACTACAAAAAGCCGTGCAAGATGGTGAAATCGCTCAATCAAGGTTAGATAACTATCATCGAATTTTGCAGACAATGCAAGAAGTTAAGGCAAAAACCAATAAAAGCTATAAGTAGTCGGTTTTGGCGTGTTGTTTGTTGCAATTAAGCTGTATTATGTTCATAAATGATTGCTCACAATAAGTAGGAACCGTGTGACATATAGCTAAACGTATCGCTACTTGATTGTGAGCACTGGCATAATTTATTTTTTATTTACTGCTTTAATTGCAAAACCAATCGCAACATAAGCCCAACCTTGGAAGATGAGGTCGATACCTAGAAACATACCTAATACCCAAAGGCTGTCGTATGGCCATCCTATGATAATCATAAAGCCTAAAATAAGTGTAATAATGGCAGAGGTTAAAATCCATCCCCAGCTTGGTAAATTACGATTATTTAGCGCTGCAAATAACTGAGTAAAACCACTCATCAGTAATAAGAATGAAATAACTAGTGTTAACGCCGATGAAACCGCAACGGGTTGGAAAAATGACATCAAGCCAATCACTATATATAAAATCCCCATTACTGCCCATAAAGCTGATTGACCAAAACTTTTTATGTTAAATGAATGTAATGCTTGAGCAATCCCTGCAATTAATATTAATGAACCAATAAAATAGACAGAAAAGACAGTGGCGATAAACTGATAAGTTAATGCTAAACATCCTAATACAATTAAAATAACACCAATTAAAATAAACCAATTTGATTTTGGTTTTAGGTTTTGTAGCTCGTTTTTGTTAGATATCATGTTATTTTCCTGTTTTTATAAGTTAATTTTGGGTTTTAAATTAAAATTATCTTTAAAACCTATGCGTTTGCTAATAGTGAATAGAAAATAAAAAGAAAGGTCGTGGAGCTTTAATTTATTGCACAGTCATTATTTTTGCTGAAACTTTGACTGTGCAGTTAAATTAGTAAATATGATAAGACTAAATTTAAAATTAATCTTTATCTTTCAGTGCTTCTTCTAATGTTGAATAGAACATGATTTTGTTAGATGTTGGCACTACTTTGGCACGAGCAAGGGTTTTTAATGGTTGAAATTGTAACTCGCAAATCGATAAATCGACATGTTCAGGAAGTTCATCAATAAAATGTATTAAAGCATTGAGTCCGCCTGCATCAAGAATAGGCACGGCATCCCATTGTAATACGATGTGTTTATAACCATTGATTTTTTGATATATTTCTGAAAAAGTACGTTCAGCAGCAGCAAAAAAGAGTGGGCCGTTAATTCGTAATGCAAGGGTTTTATCGTTGCTTTGGTTTAGTTCAACTAAGCGGGTCATTCGAGCAATACGGCGCATAAATAGAATTGATGCCAGCACAATTCCAACAGTAATTGCAATCACCATATCAAATAGTACTGTTAGCGACATGCAAATAAGCATAATTAAAATATCGTCTTTAGGGGCGCATTTGATGATATAAATGACACGTTGAACAGCACTCATGTTCCATGCCACGATAAGTAACAAGGCAGCCATCGCAGATAGAGGAATAAACGATAATGCTGGCGCAAAGCAAATAAGTGCAAGTAATACAACTAATGAATGTAATACAGCAGCAATAGGTGATGTTGCTCCTGCTTTGACATTGGCGGCCGACCTTGCGATAGCCGCTGTTGCTGATATACCACCAAAAAATGGGGCAATGATATTACCTAAACCTTGCCCAATAAGTTCACTATTTGAGTGGTGTTTGGTGTGTGTCATTTCGTCTAATACGACTGCGCACAATAGTGATTCAATTGCACATAACATTGCCATGGTTAGTGAAATGGGTAATAGGGCTGTGAGCATTGACCAATCCCAGTTAAATTCAGTATGAAGCCACGGTAAAGAAAATTCTGGTAGTACGGATGGAATACCGTGCCCTATGGTATTATCAGCCATTGTGTAGGTGAATCGAGAACCAATTGTTTCAATCTGGTAGCCTAATTGATTAAAAATAAACATGACAATCACGCCAGCAATGAGTGCAGGTAGGTGCCCCGGTATTTTTACTTTAAGTTTTGGCCATGCAATTAATACCATTAGTGTGACAAAACCAACAATGGTGTCAGCAATGTTGATAGTTGGTAGGTTTTTTGTTAGTTCAATGACTTTACTAATATAGCTTTCTGGCATATGTTCAAGCGTTAAGCCAAAAAAATCTTTAATTTGCATGGTGGCGATAGTGATGGCAATGCCCGAAGTGAAGCCTAATACAACAGGGAGTGGAATATATTCAATTAATCGACCTAATCGAGCCATGCCCATAAAGATAAGGAATATCCCCGACAATAAGGTGGCAATGAGTAGTCCAGATAATCCGTATTGTAATGAAACAGGATATAAAATAACGACAAATGCAGCCGTTGGGCCAGAAACACTAAAACGTGATCCTCCCGTTAATGCAATCACCAAACCAGCAATAATGGCTGTATATAAGCCATGTTGTGGCGGTACTCCACTGGCAATTGCTAATGCCATTGCTAGCGGAATAGCAATAATACCAACAGTTATGCCGGCTATTAAGTCTTTAATAAAACGAGGAATGCTGTAAGGGGTGTTTATGCATGAGGATACTAATGCACAGCTAATTTTTGTGCCAGAAAGGCCGTATAATTTCATTGTATCTAATCAATTAAAGGAAAGTTGTGTTGAGTGCTTAATAAGATAATCTTTTTTACAAAAAATAAAAGAGTGTTATAAAAATAATCATCTTTTTTTTGAAGTTTTTTATAGGTAGTGTTTTATTGATGCGATGACTTGATAAGTACGGCTTATTTTAATTTTTATGTTAATCTACACTATAAGGTAGTGATGTTGAGCGTATTTTTAATGGTATATTAACATTGTTTATTTCAAGGGGAAAAGCGTATGGTTACGGTTCGTTTTTGCAAATGGTTTACTGTTTTTTTATGTGCGTTTTCTGCTGTAAGTTTTGCTCAACAATCTATAATTGTGGGGTCTAAGACAGCTTATCAATATGATACCGAACAAAAGATTACTCCTGCACCAGTTGGGTATGTGGCGTTTTATATCGATCATGTCGGACGACATGGTTCACGTTATATCAGTAAGTCAAAATCTGAAGATATTGCTTATCAAATTTTGTCAATGGCCGAAAAGCAAGATAAATTAACTAACCTTGGAAAAGATTTATTGAGGCAAATAATTCGTATTAGTGAGTTAAATAAAAATCATTACGGTCAACTTACCGATCTTGGTCGTAAAGATATAGCTTTGATTAGTCAACGAATGCTGAACAATAATCCTACTGTGTTTAACGGAAAGGAAATTGATGTTGTTTCCTCTAGCTCACCAAGAGCCAAAGAAACCGCAGAAATATTCGTTAGTTCTTTCAAATCTAAATATCCTAATATCCATGTCACACAGCAACCCGAAGATCAGCAAACGTTATTGCGTTTTTTTGATTATTCACCAGATTATGATGAATATAAACACAGTAAAATAGTAAAAAATGCCGTGAAATCAGTAGAAAATGCTCCTAAAACGCAACAAATAAGCAAACAGGTTGCAAAAAAGATCTTTGTTGATGATTTTATTCAAAAGCTAGATAGCGGTATTGAAGTTGTCGACAAACCATCTGTAACAACGCGAGATTTCGTGATTGCGATTTACCAATTGTATCAAGAGTTACAAGCATTTTCGCCTCAATTATTAAAGGATAATTATCTTGACCTTAATTCGTATTTTTCGGTTGATGAAAATACTTGGCTTAATACCGTGGTTACAGCTAAAAATTATCTGGAAATTGGTCCTGCTTTTGATGCCAATGGTATCCAAATAAAAATTGCCGCCCCATTGTTGTGGGATATGTTAAACACTGCCGATATTGCAATAGCGAATAATAATATTGATGCTAATTTGCGTTTTGCTCATGCTGAAACTATTTCACCTTTAGCTACTTTACTTGAAATTGAAGGTACATCCACTGTTGCTGAGTCTATTTTTGATTATTATGCCGTTTGGCAAGCAGATAAAATTATTCCTATGGGTGCCAATATTCAATGGATTTTTTATAAAAGCGAACAAGCAAATCAGCCTGTATTAGTTAAAGTATTATTAAACGAGCGTGAAGTGCATCTACCTATAAAATCAGCGCAATACCCTTATTATCGTTGGAGTGATATAAAGCAATTTTATACAGATAAGCTTAATAAATTAGGTTTAAGTTATGTCCCGTCACCCGTGGCAAATTAGGCTGTAATGGAATTAATTGCGATAGATAAAAAGCAATATTTCTAATAGAAATATTGCTTTTTGATAATGGTTAACCTAAAAGCAGAGCATCGTCGGTAACCTTTTCACCGCGTGTTCGTTCAAACATGGCTAAAAGGTCGGTGACAGTTAATTTAGCACGTTCTTCGCCCGATACATCAAGTACTACTTGCCCTTGATGCAACATGACTGTTCGGGTGCCATATTCCAAGGCTTGTTTCATTGAGTGAGTTACCATCATGGTCGTTAATTTGTTTTGTGACACGATTTTATCAGTAAGATCTAAAACAAATTGCGCCGTTTTAGGATCAAGTGCCGCAGTGTGCTCATCTAGAAGTAGTATTTTAGATGGTTGTAAAGTTGACATTAATAAGCTAACAGCTTGCCTTTGCCCACCAGAAAGTAGTCCCATCATGTCGGTTAGTCGATTTTCAAGTCCTAGGTTTAATGTTGCTAGTTTTTCTTTAAATATTGAACGTGCTTTGCGGTTAAGCGCTGAAGATAATGTGAATTTTTTACCACGGTTATAAGCAATAGCAAGGTTTTCTTCAATCGTTAGGTTTTCACAAGTTCCAACCATTGGGTCTTGGAATACTCGAGCAACCATACCCGCGCGTTTCCATGCTGGCCATCGAGTGACATTTTTATCATTGATCATAATACAGCCAGAATCAGTCAGTAAATCACCACTAATTGCGTTAAGTAACGAGCTTTTCCCTGCACCATTACTGCCGATGATTGTGACAAATTCCCCTTCACTGATGTTAAGATTTAACCCTCGTAATACATGATTCTCAATCGGCGTACCTTGATTAAAGGTTAAATGTAATTGTTCTGCTTTAATCATGTTTACTTTCCTCTTTTCTTCGAGAGTTTTCTTATTTGTTTTGGTAATACAAGTGCTAATACCATTAATAATGCGGTGATGATATTAAGATCTTCTGTTCCAACACCAATACTTTTTAGGGTTTCATTACTTAATGCAAAAGCAATAAATAAACGATATAAGATAGACCCTAAGATGATCGCAAACATAATCGACCAGATGCGTTTTGTTGGGAAGATGCTTTCTCCAAGTATAATCGAGGCAAGCCCAATAACGATAGTGCCAACGCCGATAGTGATGTCAGCACTGCCTTGTGTTTGTACAAATAATGATCCACCTAGCGCAATTAAACCATTTGAAATCGCCATTCCTAAAATGATGATGCCATCCGTTGGAATCCCTTGCGATTTTGCCATTCGTTGGTTAGTCCCTGTAGCTCTTAAAGCAAGGCCTTTTTGGGTATTTAAAAATAGGTTTAGTAGCATCCAAAATACAATGACAAACCCTAAGATTATAAGGTATTGCGATATAGATCCTTCAAAAGGAAGTGATGTAAAAATTGTATCCGAACCCAATAATGATAGGTTGGGTGTACCCACAATTTGATCCGCTTCACCAGTGACATAACGGCCAACACCTAAAATCCGAAGATTTATTGAATAGAGCCCCATCATGACAATAATACTAGCGAGTAGCTGTAAGATATTTAGTTTGACATATAATAACCCTGTCATTGCACCAGCAAGACAACCTGCAAACATGCCAAGAAATGTTGCAATCCAAGGATCAACGCCAATATAGATGAATAAACCACATACCGCCCCTCCAAGAGGAAAGCTACCATCAGCAGTTAGATCAGGAAAATCCAGTAAACGAAACGAAATAAATACACCTAAACTGACAAGTGCATAAATAAGGCCAATTTCGGTTGAGCCTAATAAAAATTCAAAAGACATTCAAAAATCCATTAAAGTTAACCGCCAATATTGGCGGTTTAATGATAATAAAAGTGTAAAAATTAAAAATTATTTTTCAACAATTTTTGCGGCTGATTTTAATATATCTTCAGATAAAGTGACACCTTGGCGTTCAGCTGCTTTTTTGTTAATTGTTAGTTGAGTAATATTGCCCACTTGTGGTGGGATATCACCTGGGTTTTCGCCATTAAGGATGCGAATAACAATTTTACCAGCTTGTCGACCAAGATCATAATAACTCATACCTAAAGCAGCAATAGCACCGCGTTCTGCAGAATCAGGATCTGATGCTAGCAAAGGAATTTTGTTTTCGTTAGCTACTTTTGCTAACGCTTCATAAGCGGAAACGACGTTATTATCAGTTGTGGTATAAATCATATCAACCTTACCTTTTAAGCTTTGAGCTGCGGTTGAGATATCTGATGTTCGTTGAGCTGGGGCAGCAATGATTTTCATACCTCGTTTTTCAAGTGCTGATCGTAATTCTTTAAGTACAATTGTTGAATTAACTTCACTTGGGCTATAAACATAACCAATATTTTTAGCATCCGGTTTAATTTTTAGCATCATCTCAATTTGAGAATCAAGCGGTAGTGCATCAGATACGCCTGTTACATTCGTTTTTGATGCTTCCCAGCTTGATGTTAATTTAGCCGCAACAGGATCAGTTACAGCAGTAAAAACGATAGGAATATTTTTGGTTGTAGCAACTAACGCTTGTGTACTAGGCGTTGCGATACCAACGATAACATCAGGTTTACTTGCTGCAAATTGTTTAGCAATTTGCGCTGCATTTGCACTAGTTCCTTGTGCACTGGCAAATTGTAGTTTTAGATTTTGGCCATTAATATAACCGTTATCTTTTAATTCGTCTTCAACACCTTTGCGTACATTGTCTAACGCAGGATGTTCAACAATTGCGGTGATAGCAACAAATTTTTGTTCAGCTTTAGGTTCAGCAAAAGAACAAAATGTTGCTAACGATAAACTCAGTAACATACAAAGTTTAATTATAGAATTACGCATAAAACGCTCCTGTAATATTTTTTTTACATATAAGCTAAATATTGAGTTACTATAAAGCAAAATTAGATAATTTTCTATAATAAAAAACAGGTTATCTGTAAATATTTCATTACAGTTACAAAGGCATTATTAAAAGCGATGTTAATGATGTGTATCTTAGTATTCGATTAAAGTTGAGAGTCAGTGATGTTTATTGATTCAGAATGATGCTTTGTAATATTAAGTGCCTTGTTCACTTAAGTGAACAAGGATTTTTATTGATTTTAGGGATATTAAATTAATGATTACCGATGACTTTGTCAGCAGATTGAATCACTTCAGGTGTAAATGTAATTCCTTGTTTTTTAGCTGCATCAATATTGATGACAAGGCGAAGAGATTGTCCTATTTCTGGAGCAATATTACCTGCGGTTTCACCTTTTAATATGCGTACAACAAGTTTGCCTGACTGACGACCCACATCGTAATAACTCATGCCATATGCCGCAACAGCACCGTGTTCAATAGCATCAGGGAACGAGGCTAAAAGGGGAATTTTATTCTCATTAGCAAATTTAACTAAAGACTCATAGGCCGAAACCACATTGTTATCCGTTGTGGTATAGATTAAATCAACTTTACCCTTTAATGAGGCGGCCGCCGTTGGAATGTCTGATGTTCGTTGAGCTGGCACGGCAAAAAGGGCGATCCCCTGTTCTGTTAACAATGTTTGCAGGTGTCTTAGTACAACCGTTGAGTTAATTTCACTTGGGCTATAAATATAACCGACTGATTTAACGTTAGGTACAATTTTTTTCATAAAATCAATTTGTGGACCTATTTCTTGGTAATCAGATACGCCAGTAATATTGGTGCCTGTTGGTTGCCAATCTTTGGTTAATTTAGCTGCTATGGGGTCGGTAATTCCTGCAAAGACGATAGGAATTTGTTTAGTTGCAGCAGCTGTTGCTTGTGCGCTTGGTGTTGCAATTGCAACGATAACATCAGGTTTTGCTGTAGCAAATTGCTTTGCTATTTGAGCTGCAGTGGCACTGCTTCCTTGTGCGCTTTTGTATTGTACGGTTAAATTATCATTTAATGTATAGCCGCTATCGGTTAATTCATCTTTGACACCATCACGGATTTGGTTTAATGATGGATGCTCAACAATTGCCGTAATGGCGACATTTTTCATTGCATCAGCAAAACTGTAAAAAGGCACAAGCAATATCATTATTATCAATAAAGTAAAGCGTTTCATAAAATACACTCATAAACTAGTACAATAGTTTCATTGTAGCCTTATTAGCCTAAAAAGTTAAGTTGTATTTTATGAATTAATGATTATTGTTAACAAAGCCGTTATAAAAGTGGTAATCAATAACCATAAATTATTTTTTTAATCATCGTGTTATAGTCACTTTTTATTGAGCGAATATAAAAGGATTTATTCCACTTTTAGCAAATCCCTCTTCTTCTGTTTTGATATCTAATATTAGCGAAGCAATGTCATCAGCAATAATCTCAATGTGTGGATCTTTATCTTGATCGAAGATTTTTAAATAGCTATGGCAAGCATCACAGCATTCTGTTTTTGTGGGGGATAATTCGTTATCAAGTGAAAAGTATTGAATATCTTTCATGTTATCACAGCAGGTACATTTTATTCGAGGCACATACCATTCGCTTTCACACAAACTACAATGTAAATAGCGTAAGCCATTATTGCTACCTAATTGGATGATACTAGCAACAGGTATGTTGTTGCATACTGGGCATAACCAGCTTTTATCAGTGCTTTCTGCTATTGCTTTGCCTTTAATTTGGCTTGCTAGTTGACTGTAATAAACCGACAATGCTGCCCAAATAAATATCGCTTCGTTACCCTCTACATGAGCAAATTCATTATTGAGTAGATGTAGCGCTTTATCTTGTAGCTGCTGAACACTATTTTTTTTAAGTTGCTCAATGACTAATGTTATTTGTTCAGTTGTTGCAGTTATCGAACTTAATAATTCATTGAGGTATTCTTGCCAACTCGTGGACAATGGTCGATTGCTTAAACTTAATGGTGGATTTTCGTTGTTAAGATATTCAGACAAATCAACATTAATAGGATTTTGTTTAGCTAAATTGGCTTGTTGTTCGGCGATTGTGGCGCAAAAATTTAAATAATCACTAAATAGGTTATTGGCTGCCAAGCTTTTTAAGCGCTTTGCTCGATGTGCATAAGTCGTTGTTGGTGATGGATAAAAAATTAATGGAATCTGTCTAATCACTGAGTTTGTTGCCTGTTGTTCAAGTTGTTTTTGTGGGATGATTTTTATACTCATTATAAATTCTCATTGATTGTGACTTAGCTGATTATAGACTTTAACCAAACGTAGTACCGCTGATATATTGTCAGCGGTAAATTGGCGTTATATAAAAACGTTAATTAAATCGTTTTATGTTCAATGTCATTCTTGATATCATGTTTCGTGTCAGTTGTCGGCTGATCTGATTCGGTTTTGGCTTTTAGTTCTGCTTGATAGACTTTTTCCATCTCTTGTTCATACCAAGCGGAATGATTTTTTCGTGCCCAAGCACGTGATACATAGCCCGTTATCATCCCTTTAATCGAGCCTTTAACCCAAATTGCCATATAAGCATGGCCAATAGCCAGTAAAATTAAGCTAATTGCGGCAAGTGAATGAAATAATATCGCAATACGAACAGTCTGTACTGGAAAATAATCCGAAATATACTGACGCCACATAATAAGTCCCGTAACGAATAAGACAAAAATTAAGCCCATAATGCACCAGAACAGAAACTTTTGACCGACGTTGTATTTACCAATTGGAATGCCTTCTTCTTTGCCCATAATGACGCTTTTAAAGTTTTTAATCCACACCATATCTTGCTTATTAGGGATGTTATGATGAACCAATTTTAAAAACATAAACATTAGCAATACAAAAACAATACAGCCCAAAATAGGGTGTAATGTCCTCACTAATTGTGGGGTGCCAAGGAACAAACCAAATAGTTTTATTGATGGGAAAAACAGTGATAAACCTGATAGCGCAGTCAAAATAAATAGACATACCATACACCAATGGCAGAAGCGAACAATTAATGGTGTTCTTAATATCATTCCTTTCTTATTCATGATGATTCTCCTGTTGTGGTAAATTAGCACCATTTTTACGTTCAACAACTGGTAATTCTAATTTTTTTCGTGCTTGTTTATCGGCTTCTTTTTCGTGTTCAATATCATCTTGGTCGACTTCAATTGCACCTACGCCCATATAATGGAATAGTAAACCTCCAAAGGTTGCAACAAATGCTGCCGCTGAAAGTGGTTTCCAAACACCTTTCCAGAATTTAACAATTTCGCTAATTTGTGGATCTTTAGGCAGACCGTGATAAAGTTCTGGTTGATCTGCATGGTGTAAAACATACATCACATGCGTACCACCAACACCTTGTGGATCATAAAGCCCCGCATTTTCAAACCCTCGTTTTTTCAAATCGACAATTCTGTGTTCAGCATGGCGAATCATGTCTTGTTTTGTGCCAAAATGGATAGCGCCCGTCGGGCAAGTTTTTACACATGCTGGCTCTTGCCCCACAGCAACACGATCTACGCATAAAGTACATTTATAAGAGTGATTATCTTCTTTACTGACCCTTGGAATGTTAAAGGGACAACCAGCAATACAATAGCCACAACCAATACAGTGTTCTGATTGAAAATCCACAATACCATTGGCATATTGAATAATAGCACCTTCGGCAGGGCAAGCTTTTAAGCACCCAGGATCTGAGCAGTGCATACAACCATCTTTACGAATCAGCCATTCGAATTTACCATTAATTTCAACTTCCGAATAACGCATTACTGTCCAAGCTTTGGGCTCTAAGTCAGCGGGATTATCATACACGCCGACAGTATTGCCAATTTCGGCTCGTAAGTCATTCCATTCGCTACAGGCAACTTGGCACGCTTTACAGCCAATACATGTTGTTACATCGATTAATTTTGCGACTTCTTGTTGATAATCGCGGGCTCGTGGCGCTGGTGTTAATGCGTTGGTTCCTGAGCGGCGAATAATATCTTGTGTTTGTAATGACATAATTGATCTTCCTCCTTATGCCGCACTGGTAACTTTTTCAATATTGACTAAGAATGATTTATATTCTGGTGTTTGTGAATTAGCATCACCTAAATGAGGTGTTAATTCATTAACCAAAAATCCTTTCTTTGTTTGCCCTGTGAATCCCCACACAATAGGAATTCCTATGGTTTCAATCTCTTTACCATCAACGGTTAATGTCGGAAGACGTTTTGTCACGACTGCTTTAGCTTTGATATAGCCCCGATATGAAGTTACTTTAACCGTATCGCCTAATTTGATACCTTTTTTATTGGCTAAATTTTCACTTAGTTCAATAAATTGCTCTGGTTGAGTGATCGATGCTAACCTTGCATGCTGTGTCCAAAAGTGGAAATGTTCAGTGATGCTATAAGTCGTGCCAACATAAGGAAATTCGCTAGCATTACCTAAGCGAGCCAAATCTTCTTTAAATGCTCGTGCAACAGGACTGCTTATTTGATTTGGATGCAATGGATTATTGGTAATAGGCGTTTCAAACGGTTCATAATGCTCAGGGAACGGTCCATCAACTAATCGATTTAAACAAAATAATCCACCTAAACCATCATTATTCATAATAAAAGCGCCTGCTCCAGCACTTGGCGATAATGTTGCCGTAAAATCAGGAACATCATTACCGATCCAGGTTGAGCCGTTCCATTTTACTAAAACTCGTTTTGGATCCCATGGTTTGCCGTTTTCATCCGCTGATGCACGATTATAAAGTACACGTCGATTCATTGGCCATGCCCAAGCCCAACCAGCATGAACGCCTTTGCCAGACGGATCGCTTGGATCTCGCCTTGCCATTTGGTTGCCTTGCTCAGTCCAAGAACCACAAAATATCCAAATACCTGATGACGTTGTTCCATCTGCTTTTAATTGGGAAAAACCACTGAGTAACTGACCTTTTTTAAGGATAACATTTCCATTTGCATCAGTGATATCTGCAAGTGCACGTCCATTATAATCTTTGGCTAGTTCTTCGGCTGCTGGACCTTCAGGGTCTTGATAATCCCAAACTAAATTATCAATTGGCTCATGATAAGTACCGCCCTCTTCGGCATATAGTTCTTTAATTCTTAAAAAGATACGTGCAATAATTTCAGGATCATATAATGCTTCGTAAGGCGGTTTAGCTGCCGCCCAATGCCATTGTAACCAACGGGAAGAGTTAACAATTGTTCCGTTTTCTTCAGCAAAACAGTTAGATGGTAATCTAAAGACTTCCGTTTGAATCTTGCTAGAATCCACATCATTTGATTCACCATGGTTTTTCCAAAACTCAGCGGTTTCAGTCGGCATAGGATCAATGCTAACTAAGAATTTTAAGTTAGATAAACCTTCACGAACACTATTTTTATCGGGTAGAGCAGCAAGTGGGTTAAAGCCCTGACAAATAAAGCCATTGGCTTGTCCATCGCGCATCATTTTACTAAATCTTAAAACATCATAGGTTTTATCCCATTTTGGTAACCAATCAAATCCCCAATCGTTATCTTTAGTCGATTTATCACCGTACATTGATTTCATAAAACTGACAAAGAATTTAGGATAATTTCCCCAAAAATTTATTTCGCTTGGACCAAGTGGTTTTGGTGTTTTTTCATCTAGATACTGAGTAAGTGAAACTTGAGACTCTTTAGGTAAATCAAGATAAGCAGGCAAACGATTTGACAACAAACCTACATCGGTTAAACCTTGAATATTTGAATGCCCACGCAGAGCATTAATACCTCCGCCCATAACGCCAATATTACCTAAAATAAGCTGGACCATGGCAGCAGTACGGATAATTTGTGATCCATAAGTGTGTTGAGTCCAACCTAATGCATATAAAAAGGTTGCTGCTCTATCATTGGTTTTTGTGCTAGCAAGTGATCGGCAGACATGTAAAAATCCATCAATTGGGCTACCAGTAACCTTATTTACCATTTCGGGGGTATAACGGCTAACGTGTTGTTTTAATAGATTCCAGACACAACGAGGATGGTTTAGTGTGTTATCCCGAAGAGCATAACCATTTTCGTCTTTTTGATATGCCCAACTGGTTTGATCATATTGACGATTAGTTGCATCATAACCACTAAACAATCCACTATTAACATCAAAATTAAAATCATCACGCACAATTAAGCTAGCATTGCTGTGTGTCACTAAATACTCAAAGTTAACTTCGTTATGAGTAATCAGATAATTAATAATACCAAGTAAAAATGCAATGTCAGATCCTGAGCGAATGGGTACATAATGATCCGCAACTGAAGCTGTTCGGTGAAAACGAGGGTCAATGGCAATTAGTTCTGCGCCATTATTAATTTTAGCTTCAATTGCCCATTTAAAGCCAACTGGATGGGCTTCTGCGGCATTACCGCCCATGACAATAACAACATTGGCGTTTTTGATATCATTCCAATTGTTAGTCATTGCCCCTCGACCAAACGTGGCAGCTAAGCTAGATACAGACGGTCCATGACAAACTCGAGCTTGGGTTTCAAGGCTTAACATGCCTAATGCACGAGCAACTTTAAAGGCTAACCAGCCTGTTTCGTTGCTTGCGGCCGATGTGACAAGCCATCCTGTTGTTGTCCAACGATTAACCGTCGTGCCTTTCTCATTTTTTTCAATGAAGTTTTTATCTCGGTCAGCTTTCATTAAACGAGCAATACGGTCAATTGCATCATCCCAACTTATTTTTTGCCATTTATCTGAACCTGGTGCTCGGTATTGTGGATATCTAACACGATTTTCACTTTTGATATAATCAAGAACTCCAGCGCCTTTAGGACAAAGCGAGCCGCGGCTAACAGGATGATCAGGATCGCCCTCAACATGAAAGATGGATGATTCGGCATTTTTAGCGCCATCGCCACGACTATAAAGTAGCATTCCACAACCCACTGAGCAATAAGTGCAGTTGTTACGAGTTTCTTTGGATTTGAGTAATTTAAATTGGCGAGTTTGTGCAAGCGCGACATTCGGCGCTAGTCCTAGTGTGGCTACCGTTGTTCCTGCCATACCACCAGCACAGATCTTAAAGAACTGCCTACGGTTAAATAGCATATGGGCTCCTTAGAAAGCTGACATTACATTATTTGATTTATTATATTGGAAGTTATTAACATCCTTATAAGTTGTAATGATAATCTTTAATAGCATGGAAATAAAGGAGAAAACAGGGATGAATTCACAAAATTTGATGTATATCAAAAATATTATTATTAAATATTGCTTGTTTGGCATGTTCGCAAGATTGCGTGATTTTTCATGCCAAACAGTATCAACAAAAAGTATGACTTATTATTTTCTTTTTTAGTTTTTTATTATGTTATTTTTATTGTTTGATGATAGATTAATTTCGTCAATGGTTTGCATTACCCTTGCAGTAATAAGGGGTTTAAGAATTTCGTTCATTTTTTCAATTTTTGGTATGTTTTTGTCACCGTGATCATCTAGATATCCTTGTTCACGCAATGATGCTACTAATGTTGAAAAAACACCTTTATCAAAAAATTCAGGCGCATTGATGCCGTGTAAAATGGATAATCGTTCAGCAATTAATCGACCTTCTTTTTCTAGTGTTGCTCGGCTAATGGTTGGTTCTTTTTGCAATAAAGAAAATGCAATGGCATAACGCTGTAATGTATCTTTAGATGATGAAGCAAGTAATTGTAATCCCGAAATTTTTAAATAATTTATTGTCAGCTTATTTGTCGAATCATTAATCAAATTCAACTCGGTATAAGTTGCAATGATTTGTTTTACATACTCGGTCAGTTGTTCATCGTTATGATAAAGAAATAGCTCTGATTTGATTAAAGGGAAAAGTAGTTTTACTTGTTGTAAAACGTCATCAGGTGAAATTTGGTTATGTTTGAGTACAATTCTGGCTATGATGGCCGGAATAATCAGTAAATGCTGAATATTATTACGGTAATAAGTCATTAATACTGCTTGTTCGGTTGTAAGGCCAACCATTTCGCCAACGTCGTCAGTAGTAATAATAAATTTGCCCATTTCTTTGGCATGCTCAAATAATTCTTCGGGCGTATCATCGGGAATAGTAATTAAATTCGAATAAGGGACTGTTTTAAAAAGTTTTAAAAGATAATCAATATGTTCCAAAAGTCTGACTTTGGTTAGTGCGCATTGGTCTGCAGCTAATAATATTGAACAACATAAATTCATTGCATTAATCGCTGCTGATGAATTTATATTTTCCATAATTTGCTTGGCAAGTAAGTTGGTTGTTGGTGTTAACCATTGCGGGCGTTGGGCGCCTGTTGGTTCGATAGCTTCTCGCCATTCGGGAACGTATTGGTTTAGAAATTGATTTAACGGAATAGGTTGACCAAAATTGACATAACCAAATCCTAATTTCTTTAGCTTTAAAAATGCTTTAATAGTACGCCACAAACTCTCTTTTTCTTTTTTAGCGCCTCGTAGTTCATTGGCGTAGGTTGCAACTTCTAATACATGCTCGTAACCAATATAAACAGGTACAACAGTAATTGGTCTTGCATCTCCACGTAATAATGTTTGAATGGTCATCATTAACATCCCCGTTTTAGGATCGAGTAACCGACCCGTACGAGAGCGTCCACCTTCAACAAAATACTCAACAGCATAACCGCGAATAAATAGTTCGGCTAGATATTCTCGAAAAACTGAGGTATAGAGTTTATTACCTCGGAACGAACGGCGGATAAAAAATGCACCTAATCGTCTAAAAATAGGACCCGCTGGCCAAAAATTTAAGTTAATACCAGCGGCAATATGTGGCGGAACTAAACCTTGTCGATAAAGCACATAAGATAATAATAAGTAGTCCATATGGCTACGGTGACAAGGCGCATAGACAATTTCGTGGCCATTTTGTGCCAATTCACGAACAGGATCGGCATTGGTTACTTTTAATCCTTGATAGAGTCGATGCCACGCCCAAGTAAGGACAAAATCAGTTACTCTAAGCATGCGATAAGAAAAACTAGCGGCAATTTCGTTCAAATTAGCTAATGCATTTTTTTTCGCTTTATCAAAAGTGATATTTTTACTTTTAGCCTCTTCTTGTATTGCCTCCGAAATAACTTGCTTTTTGAGTAAATTATTTAGCATTGCTTGACGAACAGGTAACTTAGGTCCAATTGAAGCCATACGTTGTTTGGCAAAATGAATTCGTGCAACACGAGCTAATTTATGAGCTAATACTGAAAGATCTTGTTCTGCAACATGAATATCTTTAAACGAAACCGTACGAGAAAAGCGCGTATAACAGTCTCGTCCTGATGTGATTATTTTGAAAAATTTACTTGTTGCACCAAGCACTTGTAGTGATAACTTTTTTTTGCCTTCTTTATCGGGACAACGCCCAAACATAACCGAAACAGGTAACATTTGAATATCAAGATCATGATTTTGTTGATGTGCCGAAATATAATCTCTTAAAATGCCAATAGCTTTGTTTTTTTGTTGATTAGAGGCAAAAATACCAGGGCCTTTATCAATATAGATATAAGCTGGAACGTTTTTTCCGTTGATGTCGATTCCAATTAATGGATCAGGTAAATTATATTGTAAACAAAGTGACCGAACCACCATTAAGTCGATTTGAGAGTTGTAAGGTAATACATATAAAATGGGGCTATCGATATCAAGGTCTAATTCTGTTATTGGATCGGTTGGTATCGGTTTACTTTTAACAAAAAGTTTGACCAGCATTTGGATAAGAAAAAAATAGACTTTAGTCCACCAAGAAAACATAAAAAAATAAACCTCATACTTTTGCGTTATTCATAATACTTTAAAAAAGCAACGAACTCAGTATATACTTGTTACTGCCTAATTGTTAGTAAATTTGCATAACCTTTAGGCTATATGATTAGATAAATTCGAAGCCAAATTATCACAATATTTAGCCGTATTATAACGGTTTATCGTTATCAACGCCACGCATCGACTTGGCTTTTAAGTATCAAACGAATTTATTGGGATATCGCCAATTATTTAATGAATTACTACCGCTAATGGTGCGCTCATAATTATGATTAGAAAGCTGTATTGTCATTTATTAAAAATGACAGATTCAATTAACCGTGGCTTTTGTATAGCACATCTAAAATGTATCGTAATTCTTTGACATCTAATTGCCCTGGTGCAGAGGCATTTTTAGCTGCTCCAAAAGTCATTGCAGAACCAAATGTGATTCCTGCAATGCGACTAATAGCGCCAAGCCCCGCCATAGACATGGTAATAATTGGCTTGGTTGCGTATTTTTCGTTCATTTCGGTTGTGGCGGCCAGTAAAGTTAATACATCATCTGTGGTTTTGGGCATAACGGCAATTTTAGGAATATCAGCGCCTAAATCTTGCATTTTTCGTAATCGCTCGATAATGTCGCTTTTTGCTGGTGTTTTTTCAAAATCGTGGTTTGATGCTACAACAAAGACTTGATTGTTGTGGGCAATATCAATGATATCTTTTACATAATCATCACCAATAAATACTTCAACATCAATCAGATCAACAAGTCCACTACAGGCCATTTCTTTATTCAATTGAATATAAGAGGATAACGGCCAAGGTTTGACTCCTCCTTCGTTTGCTGTTCTAAAAGTGAATAAAAGGGGTTTATTGGGTAATAGATCTGTTATTTTTTTAGCGACTTGTTTGACAGCGAAAATATCGTCAACTTGGGTAAAATGATCGACTCGCCATTCTAAAACATCAAAATCAATGGATTGCAAAAATTGAACTTCATCGATTAATTCAGCTTGAGTTTTACCAACAATTGGTACAATAATTTTGGGTGCTCCAACGCCGATCTCAAGTTGTTTGATAGTAACTGTTTTCATTTTATTTCCTATTAATTGTCGATACTCTCATTATAAATGGCTATTTTATGTTTTATATCGGATAAAACAATAGAGTAAAACGAGTTGGTATAATGTTATTACATCGATTTTAACTAATCATTAAAGCCCATTTTTTCTTTTACATATTCAATTGGAGCGTCTTCACCTGTCCATATTTTAATTTGCGCAGCTCCTTGCCATAACATCATGCCAATACCATTTAGTGTTTTGCAACCTTGCTGTTCAGCTATCTCTAATAGTTTTGTTTTGCGTGGACTATAGATACAGTCTGTCACAATAAGATCTGCATGTAGCATGGTGGGATCCGTAATTAAACTTTGACCTTCTAATGGCTTCATTCCAACGCCTGTTGCATTACAAAGCACAGTACTTGTTGCTATTTCTTGACGTAGCTGTGTTTTATCGGCCAAATCGAGAACGTTTACCTGACATTGTGTATTTTGATTTAGTTTTTCGGCAATGGCTTCTATTTTTGTATAACACTCATCTTTTTGATTAAAGATCGAGATTTCTTTTACACCATCAAGAGCGGCTTGCACTGCAATGGCGGTGCCTGCACCACCAGCACCAAGGATGGTTATTTTTTTACCTATCATATTGACACCAGCTTCTTTTAGCATCCGCATGTAACCCATTCCATCGGTGTTATAACCAGTTAAAACACCATTGTCGTTTGAAATGGTGTTACATGCTCCGCTCATTTCAACCGCTGGTGTTAATTTATCCAGATATTGGCAAACGACCTGCTTGTTTGGCATGGATACGGCACTGCCACGTAGACCTAATGCTCGTAGTCCTTTAATAGCATCAGGAAGTTTTTCTTGGTCAACTTCAAACGCTAAATAAACATAGGGAATATTCAATTTAGAATAGATCGTATTTTGCATCTGAGGGGATAAACTATGGCGAATAGGATAAGCCATTAACCCAATCAATAAAAAATGTCCGTCGATATTACTTCTCATTCACCATTCTCCGCGCAAGTTTTTCTTTATTATAATAGGGGTTATGTTTAATCATTCTTCAATAACATGCCTAGGGCACACCTATCGGAAAAGAGTGAGTATACACTATCAATTGCACTTTCGACACCTATCGCCTAGAATAATAAACTTTGCTTCTTAACAAAGAATCTATTTATGAATACCATGCTTGATTTGTTCTCATCAATAAATGCCGTTGTGATAGCGGTAATTTGTATGTTAATTTTGTCTCTTTGCCGTGTTCATGTGGTAATTAGCTTAATTATTGGGGCATTTGTTGGTGGCTTGTTTAGTCATTTATCGTTAAAAGAAACGATTGATGCTTTTAATACAGGTATTAGTAATGGCGCTAATATTGCATTATCTTACGCCATGCTTGGCGCTTTTGCAGTGGCAATATCAAAATCTGGTCTACCCGAGCTATTGGCTGATAAAGCAATAAAACAGCTGACAACAAGTAATGCTAAAAAGCGCATTAAATGGTTATTAATTATTATTATTGCACTTGTTAGTATTTCGTCACAAAATATTATTCCGATTCATATTGCTTTTATACCGCTTTTAATTCCGCCACTCTTGTATGTAATGTCTCGATTACAACTTGATAGGCGAATGATTGCTTGTATCATGACATTTGGGTTAATTACGCCATATATGTTTTTACCTGTTGGCTTTGGTAACATCTTTTTAAATCAAATTTTATTAAAAAACATTACTGCATCAGGAATGGATGTGAGTCACGTCAATGTAATGCACGCCATGGCTATTCCTGCGCTAGGTATGTTTTCTGGTTTATTGTGGGCGATTTTTGTCAGCTACCGTAAACCAAGAGAATATAAAATTATTGATGAACAGACAAATCTTGACGCGTTAAAAAATGTAAATAAGCGTTCACTTATTGTCTCATTATTGGCGATTATTCTTTCATTTGCTATCCAACTTTACACGGGTTCAATGATTTTAGGTGCCTTAATTGGTTTTATCTGTTTTATTGTGTCAGGCTCCATAAAATGGGGTGAAGCCGACGGTGTATTTACCGATGGTATCAAAATGATGGCAATGATTGGTTTTGTGATGATTTCCGCACAAGGCTTTGCCGAAGTTCTAAAACAAACTCACGAAATTGAACCATTGGTTATTAATAGTGCTGCTTTATTTGCAGGAAATAAAATAGTTGCATCATTTATGATGATGTTAATAGGGCTTATTATTACGCTTGGTATTGGTTCTTCGTTTTCAACGGTACCGATTATTGCCGCAATTTATGTTCCGCTTTGTGTTCAACTTGGTTTTTCGCCAATTGCAACTGTTTGTTTAATTGGTGCATCTGGTGCAATTGGGGATGCTGGTTCTCCACCATCAGATACTATTTTGGCAACCTCAGCAGGGCTTAATAGCGATGGGCAACATGATCATATTCGTGATAGTGTTATTCCTACATTTACCCATTTTAATATTCCATTATTTATTGCAGGTTGGGTTGGATCGTTAATTTTATAATCAACATTATTCTATTTAATTGTTGTTTTTTAGGTCATTATTATTATGAATAATCAATCACACCAAAATATTCGTGCAGTTTGTGCGCAAGCTATTTTTAATGTGCTAGAAGAAGGGCAATCATTAAGTGCAACCTTAACGGCACTTAATCATAAAATAGCTGATAAAGATAAGGCTTTAGTACAAGAGATCTGTTTTGGTGTGATGCGAGTATTACCCGAACTTAATTTTTATATTCACACCTTGATGAGTAAAGTATTAACGGGTAAAAATAGAATTTTACATGACCTATTGTTAGTGGGTATTTACCAAATTCTTTATACTCGTATTCCTGCACATGCGGCAGTTGCCGAGAGTGTAAATGCGGTTAACTCACTTAAAAAAACACAACTTAAAGGATTAATTAACGGTGTATTGCGCGAATTTTTGCGCCAACAAACATCATTACAACAACAATTTACGCAAGACAGTAAACAACAAAGCCAGCAAACACTGCACCCAAGTTGGTTGTTAACACGCCTTAAACAAGCTTATCCAAAGCAGTGGCAAAGTATTGTTAATGCTAATAATCAAAAACCACCAATGTGGTTGCGCGTTAATCTTAATCAATACTCAGTAAGTGAGTACCAACAATTACTAGCCAAAGACAACATTGAATCAGAAACCTTTGCGGATATACCTTCGGCAATTAGGTTAATAACCCCCGTTAATGTGGCAAAATTACCTGATTTTGCAAAGGGTGCTGTCACAGTGCAAGATCTATCAGCACAATATGCTGCGTATTTATTAGCGCCACAAAATGGCGAACAAATTTTAGATATGTGCGCGGCGCCCGGAGGTAAGACTACACATATTTTAGAAGTAGCTCCAAAAGCGCAAGTCTTAGCTGTAGATATTGAACCTAGTCGAGTTAAGCGTATTAACGAAAATTTAGCTCGCTTAAAACAGCAGGCTGAAGTAAAAGTAGGGGATGGTTTAACGCCCGAAAATTGGTGCAAAGAGCGCAGTTTTGATCGTATTTTACTTGATGCACCTTGCTCAGCAACAGGCGTTATTCGCCGTCATCCTGATATCAAATGGTTACGCCGTGATAGTGATATAGCGCAGTTGACTGAATTACAATACGCAATTTTAACTAAAATATGGGCTTATCTAAAAACGGGTGGTACTTTGGTTTATGCTACTTGTTCAATTCTGCCAGACGAAAATAAATTACAAATTGAGCGTTTTTTGCAAGAAAACACCAGCGCCAAATTACAAGGTGAACTAAAACAATTTTTACCGTCTGAAAATGGGGGTGATGGTTTCTTTTATGCGGTTTTAAAAAAGCATAGTTAATACAACATAAAATATGATGATTTATCAATTACTATAAATATCATATTGATTTTTATTAGTTATATTTGTTTATAATTTCAACTAACTGTTGACCGTGTTGTTGTGCTTTTGTTTTTATTTTAGCTTGTACTTCTTCAACCACAGGTGAAACACCATATAAAAGTTTCGGTGGCAGATATTCCATTTGCGCATATAAGGCTGATATTTTGACGGGCTCTAATAAATTATCCATTAAATCGTTGCGATATTTTTTATAATTCTGTTCTTGTTGTCCTATGGTTAAACTTGGTAATAGTTTTTTATCTTTTAATTTATCGCCTTTGGAGCCATAAGCAAATTGGTAAGTAAATACTTCATCAAACCATATTTTTAATATGGCCGGCATGTTATACCAGTACATTGGATATTGTAAAATAATAAGGTCATGTCTGAGTAATGCGGCTTGCTCCTCTTGCACATTGATTTGATAGTTTGGATAAAGATTGTGAATATTGCGAATTTCAATATCCTCAACTTTATTTTGTAATGTTTCGATAATTGTCTTATTGGCGGTAGACTGTTTAATGTTAGGGTGACCTAAAATAATTAATGCCATAATGATTCCTTTTTCCTTTTTTGCTATTAAAATGATAGTTACTCTAATTAGCTTATTCGTAAATAAGCTTATAGCAATAACTATCAAACTTGATAGTTAGGTGAATTAATGCAAATAGATGAACAAAGGCCATTAAAACGTTATAACAATAAAACTTATGATTGTCCTATTAGTTTATCAATGGATTTAGTTGGCGGAAAATGGAAAGGGGTGATAATTTATTATTTGCTTTCTGGTGAAAAAAGATTCAGCGAATTGAAAACCATTATTCCTAATATTACCGATATGACATTAAGTATACAACTTAAAAAATTAGAGGAGAATGGGTTAATTACTCGACATGTTTTTGGTGATAAACCCCCTTTAAAAGTTGTCTATAAATTAACTTCACTTGGCGAAAAATTGGAGCCTATATTAGAGCAACTTTGTTTATGGGCGTTGAATATTTAAGATCACTATCAGTATCGTGGTGGAATGATTAAAGGCAATCGATAGATTTATTTTTTTGTTAAAAAGTTTCAGGTAACTATGTGTTTAAGTATAAAAAACTAAAAAAATCACACAATCCTAATTTGGACAATCTTTAGTAGTTGTGATAAATTTTGGGCTTGTTTTATGTTATGAAGACTTCCTAATATGGCTTATATACTTACCTACAATGACCTTCCTGAAAATATTCAATCTTGGCAGGGGTTACCACTTTCATTAAATGGCTGTGAAGTGGTTCCTTTGGATTATAATGCTGGTAAAACAGGTTGGATTATTTATGGTAAGAAGTTAAATAAGACCATCTTGTCAAAATTTCAAGATCAGCTTGCTATGCCAATGGTGATAGTGTCATCGTGGAAAATAAAAACTTACCAAATTGTTCGTATTGCAGGTGTTATGCCTAAAAAAGCCAAATCGATTTCATTGACTTTAGGTATTGATGTTGCACCAATTGACAATTTGCCTACGCTACGCTCTCCTGGATTATTAGTCATGGATATGGATTCGACAGCGATCAGTATTGAATGTATTGATGAGCTTGCTAAATTGCAGGGCGTTGGAGAGCTAGTTGCGGCAGTAACCGAACAAGCGATGCATGGTGAACTTGATTTTGCGGCGAGTTTACGCAAACGAGTGGCAACCTTAAAAGGGGCACATCAAGCTATTTTAGATCAAGTTAAAGATAATTTACCGCTTACTCCCGGACTTACTTATTTAGTGAAAGAACTGCATAAAAAAAATTGGCATGTTGCTATTGCGTCAGGCGGTTTTACCTATTTTGCTGATCACTTAAAGCAAAAGTTAAAATTAGTTGATGTTTATGCCAATGAATTAGAGATTAAAAATGGTAAATTAACTGGTAAAGTCACAGGGCAAATTGTTGATGCTAAATATAAAGCAAGAACACTACAGCAGTTAGCCACATCGCTAGACATTCCTATTGAACAAACGGTTGCGATTGGTGATGGTGCTAATGATTTGATGATGATCCGTATTGCAGGTCTTGGCGTTGCTTATCATGGTAAGCCTAAAGTTGTCGAAAAGGCACGAATTAGTATTAATTATGCTGATTTAACTGGATTATGGTGCATTTTATCAACCAGTTTATTAAGCGAAGGTTAGGAGATTAAATTGGCAAAAGCAGTAAAACGTGCTTATGTTTGTAATGATTGCGGAGCAGACTACCCTCGTTGGCAAGGGCAATGTAGTTCATGTCACGCTTGGAACACCATCACCGAAGTTAGACTTGCTAGCACCTCATCACGTAATGATCGGTTAACGGGGTATGCAGGTAGTAGTGTTGGACAAGCTAAAATTCAAAAATTATCTGAAATCAGTTTAGAGGCATTACCGCGGTTTTCAACGGGGTTTTCAGAATTTGACCGCGTGCTTGGTGGGGGTGTTGTACCGGGTAGTGCTATTCTTATTGGTGGAAACCCTGGGGCAGGTAAAAGTACGTTGTTACTGCAAACCATGAGTAAGCTCTCATCACAAATGAATACACTTTATGTCACTGGTGAAGAATCACTCCAACAAGTGGCGATGCGTGCTCATCGCTTAGGGTTACCTGCTGATAATATCAATATGCTATCTGAAACCAGCATTGAACAAATATGCTTACTTGCTGAACAATCACAACCTAAACTGATGGTGATTGACTCAATTCAAGTTATGCACTTAACTGACATTCAATCGTCCCCCGGTAGTGTTGCACAAGTGCGTGAAACAGCAGCTTACTTAACGCGTTTTGCCAAAACTAAAGGTATTGCCATTATTATGGTTGGACATGTCACCAAAGATGGCTCGCTTGCAGGACCCAAAGTGCTTGAACATTGCATTGACTGTTCTGTCTTATTAGATGGTGATGCGGATTCACGTTTTAGAACATTACGAAGCCATAAAAACCGTTTTGGTGCCGTTAATGAACTAGGCGTATTTGCCATGACCGAACAAGGTCTAAAAGAGGTTAGCAATCCATCCGCCATCTTTTTAAGCCGTGGTGATGAAATGCTACCGGGTAGCTCAGTAATGGTATTGTGGGAAGGGACACGTCCATTATTGGTTGAAATTCAAGCCCTTGTCGACCATTCTATGTATGGCAATCCACGACGTGTAACAGTAGGATTAGATCAAAACCGACTTGCATTATTACTTGCAGTATTACACAGGCATGGTGGATTACAAATGGCCGATCAAGACATTTTTGTTAATGTAGTTGGTGGCGTAAAAGTCACCGAAACCAGTGCAGACTTAGCATTAATTTCAGCTTTAGTCTCTAGTTTTCGTAATCGTCCGTTACCGCAAGATATCGTTATTTTTGGCGAGATTGGACTGGGTGGTGAAATTCGCCCAGTACCAAGTGGTCAAGAACGTATTACTGAAGCGGCTAAACATGGCTTTAAAAAAGCAATTGTTCCCATTGCCAACATGCCTAAAAAGAAACCCGAAAATATGCAAATTTTTGGCGTCAAAAAGGTATCAGAAGTGCTAGATATTTTAAGTAATTTTTAGCTAAAAATCGTATTTGCCTTTTACACAAACGTATCCGCCGATAAGGTATCGGTGGATACGATAAATTAAGCGACTATGTGCACCAACAATTAAAACACTATGTGAAATACTAAGTTAAATGCAAAGCTTAATAACAAATCTCATAACAAGGCTGATAAGCCGTTCCACCCGGTAACTTCATACGGTCTTGCTTAATAAAGCTTCGCAATAAATTATCCATTTGTTTCATAATTTCGCTATCGCCTTGTAGCTTATAAGGACCTTTTTCAGCAATTTGCTTCATACCAAATTCTTTAACATTACCCGCCACAATACCCGAAAACGCACGACGCAAATCAGCAGCTAATAGTTCAGCAGGTTGATCCTTATGAAGATTTAAGGACGCCATATTGTCATGAGTTGGATCAAATGGATGTTGTAGCGATTCGTCAATTTTAAGTAACCAATTAAATCCATAAGCATCGCCTGTTTTTAAGCGTGAAGATTTAACATGCTTAACACCCTCTTTCATAATGCGAGCCACTTGCTCAGGTGAATCGATCACAATTTGATAAAGCTTCGTCGCTTCATCGCCTAGTGTGTTACGAATAAAGCTATCGATAGAAGCAAAATAGGCTTCGCACTCTTTAGGACCTGTTAAAATTAACGGTAATGTTTGTTGTTTATTGGCTGGATTTAGCAAAATACCCAGAATATAAAGTAACTCCTCGGCAGTGCCAGGACCACCAGGAAAAATAACAATACCATGAGCCATTCGCACAAACGCTTCAAGGCGCTTTTCGATATCGGGCATAATAATCAATTCATTAACTAGCGCATTAGGCGGCTCTGCGGCGATGATTGACGGCTCGGTCATGCCAATAAAACGGCTCTCTTTGTAACGTTGCTGTGCATGGCCTACGGCTGCCCCTTTCATTGGTGCTTCCATCACACCCGGACCACAACCCGTACAAATGTTTAACTCTCGTAAGCCCAGTTGCATGCCGACTTGACGGGCATAGTAATATTCATTTTCATTAATAGAATGTCCACCCCAACAAACAACCAAATTTGGCTCTTCGCCCACATGGAGTGCATTGGCATTACGTAAAATCGAAAAAACAAGGTTAGTGATATAAAATGAGTGATCTTTTTCAAGTTGAACATTTGCCATTAACTCTTTAATGGCACTGATTTGGCTATTTAAAAATAAAATATCTCGCAATACCGCAAAAAGATTTGCTTGAATCGAGCGAATAATCTTTCCATCAACAAAAGCGCTTTCTGGCGCATTAACGAGTTCTAATTTAACACCACGCTCTTTACTGATCACATTGATTTCAAAAGACTTAAATCTATCGAGCAGATCTTTAGTATTATCGGTCTTGCTTCCTGCATTTAATGTTGCCAATGAGCAATTTCGATATAATTGATAAAGCTCACTATTGGCTGATTTTTTTAGGATATCAACTTCAGCCTGAGCAAGTAAATCCATCGATCCTAATGGGCTAATATGGGTAATCATCGCAACCTCGACATGACGTTTTTATCAACAAAGGGATTATTATATACTCAAATCACCATTTTATTGCGTTTTGTATTATAAAAACACTAGGAAAATGAGTTCCCTATATCTTATCTAATTAACATTATAAAGGAATACAATTTTCGCGCTTTTCCTGATCTTGCTTATAGCGTATTAATTTAGTCTTGTAGCCGAACGCATCATCATACAAAATATCTGTAATACAATTAAACGTATTATCATCAACTTGGAATAGATTTGCCTTAGTAATTCTTGTTATTTTTCGTTCAGTAGATGCTAAAACTGATTCAGTAATGTTACACCATGAGTAAAATAAGCCACATGCGGTTAATGTAAGTAACATCAAAACAAGTAACCGAGTTTTTTTGCGTTTGTTTTTTATTCGATTTGCTGTAATTATTTCTTCATTCATATCTAATATTCTGAATTAAACTACTAATATTAAGTAGTTATCTTGTTAATGTTCAATTTTCTATTTTAGTTTAACGATTGCTTTTTACTAACCTTGATTATCATTAATTTGTGGTTTCAACCTCAGTTTCAACCTCAGTTTCAACCTTATATTTAACCTCAACGGTAGGTGAACGATAATTTTTTCTATGATTTACATATTGGGTGGTTAACCATTTCAAATCAGGGTGAGATTTGTCAACTGTCATCACAAAGTTTTGAGCTGGTAAGTAGCCTTGTTCGGCTGCTAAATTAAGATATCGCCAAGCTTCTTGGTAGTTTTGTTTAACGCCTTTTCCTAAATAATAGATGACACCTAAGCGATAATTAGCAAGTCTATAACCTAAATTTGCTGCTTTTTGGTAATGGGTTATTGCTGTTTTTGAATCTTTAATTATAAAATCATATAACGTACCCAACCCATAGATTATTTTGGGGTTTTCTGGTTCTAGGGTTAAGGCTGATTGATAAAGGTCTAATAATTGCTCTGGGGTTTTTCCATTGATGTTTTGTGCCTCACGGTAATAACCATAAGCTATTCCTCGTTTCTGGGCTAAAGCTAATATTGGCGTTGCGGAATTATAAGTTTGATATGATTCAATTCCTACATATTGTATTTCATCTACTAATTTAGTATAAAATCTTTCTTCATCTTTTCTGTTTTCACCAAAGACTTTTTCAACTATTTTGCTTGCGTTAGTTATATAAAATTGACTATATGCATTAGTAATATTTTCTTTATTATTTTTATCAGTTGAATTTATCAAGTGATAAATCTCGCTTTGAGTAAATGTTGAACTTTCATAAATAGGTTCAATGACATCGAATAAGAATTGTTGTTCTAAAGATTGATCATTATTTTTATCTTTTTTAATTGTTTCACTATTAATAACGCCTAAATGATAGTATTTAGCTGCTTGTTCAGGATTTTTCTCTATTCCTAAACCATTTAAATAGAGCCAAGCTAATTTCAATGCCATTTTCTTTCTTATTTTATTTTTTATTTCATAATTTTCAACAAATTGCCCTAGATATTTAGCTGCCAACTCATAATTAGGTAATTCTGATTTTGACCCATCTATTTGACCGCCATTTAGAAAATACTCAATTATTTGATCTGTTGCATTAGATACCGCATTAATTATGTTTTCATTTTTTTTTAGATAAATATTCTTTTCTAATTTATATAAAGCTTGTTCAAGCCAATATATCGCTTTTTGCGGGTTATTAAGCTTATTTTTATAGATATTAAAGAGTTGATATTGAGCGTAACCATAAAAACCGAAATCATAGCTTTTACTCGCCATTTCATAATATTTTACTGCTTTAGCATAATCAGATTTAACATCTACACCCTCATCATAGAGGGTTGCTAATACGTATTGCGCCTGACCAACACCATATTTCCTTCCCTGTTCGTTTAGCCACAGCGTGCCTTCACCTACACTAAATTTTGCTTTGTCAGGAATGGGGGAAGCGGCCTTTTCTAACCAAAAAATGCCTTTTTTAATATCTTTATTTACCAATTTACCTTTAACATAGGCTATTCCTAAAGCTGTTTGGGAAAGAGGGTATAAGTTTTTGGCTGATTTAGTTAAAAATTCAATATATTTATCGGCAGATTTATCTTGGCATCCTGCTAATTTTTTATTTTTTAACTCAAGATAAAACTGATGAGGTAGGCAATCCCAATCATCATTTTCAACTAACGGATTATAAGCTTGAGCAACGATATATTGAGCCACATTATCGTTTTTATTTATTGCTAAAGACCAAATTTTTTGATTAATTGTATTTGCAAATACTTGGTTTGATAATTCAAAAATTATTATAATTGATAATATAAACTTATACATGGATATCCCTATGTGCTCTATTTTAATTTTTATTCTTTTTGAAATTAATAAATTTTTCTCTATAAAATTATTATAAGTGAAACCATAACTCTTTCTATTGATTTTCCAGACTCAACTTATTTTTATCAATCTCTATAGTAAAGGTATTACTTTCATTTTTTGTCTAATGGATGGGTACTTGTGCCAATATGGATGAGTTTTAATTAATTTTTATTATGTTTAATTATACCATTATAATATAAAATGAGCCGTAATTTTAGCACAAAACGAAATAAGATATTGAATTAATGAAGAATAATTTTTTCTTATTAAAAGGAACAGTCCGTTGTTTAAAGGTAAGTCAAAATAGCCAAGAGACTAACACTAAGTTAACGGCGACGGATAGAATAGAAAAAGATATTTGTTCGGTGATTTGTTCAATAATAGCATTTATTTGCTTTTTTATTTGTTGTCGCCCTCCTTTAAGGGGGCAATACTTTTATTGCTATGTAGGCAATAAAAAAGTCGAGGGAAGGCTTAATACGATTGATTTTAAAGACGGCGATTATGTTGAAATGCTTGTTAAGTCGCCCAAAAATGATGTTTATCAGCCTTATGCCGTACGAATTCCAAAACGGCATGCGATACTCTTTCCGCAAAGTATTGGCTTAACAACGTTCGTAATTTTAAAAATTAGTTTTATTCTGATGTCGATATTTGCCGTTGTCATCTTACTTTTTTTATTAATTTTTGAAATATTTAATGGTTGTTCATTAAATCATATTTTTAACATATTTAAATACAGTTTTTTGGGTTGGATCATTGCAATTATTGCTGTTTTTTTTATGGGCGAAGGTGGATACTCTTTTTTTTCCAATCAAATTTATGCCTGTTTTGGGTACGAGAAACCTTGGAAGTATGATGCTGAAAAAGAAAAAGAACGTTTTAAAAAATTGCACCGAATTAATGATCCTGAAATATTTAACGACCCTCAGACTCCTGATTTTGAGAAGTTAAAAAAATTTAAATCATTAACTAGCTACTATTGTAGAACACCAATTTTACCTAATTGGGTTAAAGTTATTGATGAGCAAAATAAAAATGAGTAAATAATCTAATATACAAATATAAGGAATAAAGAACATGCAACAAAATATAAGTGATAGTCATTATTACCAAATGATTACTGGTTATATCACCGATCTTGAAGTTTATGACACGCAAGAAAGTTATCTTAATGCGCGCAAATTAGCTGGGCGCCCTGATATCAATTTATTAAGAATTGGGCATTTAGATTTAGTTTTTATGGCTAATAGAATGAGAATAAACGCATCAAAAATGCAAAACATTGATTGCGACACAGCCGATATTGAGCAGTATTTTTGTTGCAAATTAGGCGATAAGGTGATTGAAGGTGCATTTTGTCGAGCATTTTTCAATGAAGGCGATTATGTAGAGGTTGTTGTCGATCAACTAGCAGAAGGAACCTATTTTGCTTACGCATTACGCCGACCTGCCGATAGTCTTTTATGGTTACATCCTTATGCAACCGAGGGAACGGAAGCTAACAATAAAAAGCGACAACTGCCTATTTTACCGCTTATTCTCCTTATTGGTACAGCAGGACTGGGGGTATTTATTTTCTTTTATTTTGTAGTAATGACCTTTTCTAAACAAGATTTTTCGCTACTTCTTATGGCTGCTATGGGATTATTATTTCTTTTACCTGCTTATCTAACCTTTTCTACATTAAAAAAATCAAATTCAGGTTCTGTTATTGCTGATAAGATTTTTGCAACTTTGGGTTATAGTAATCCTAAAGCGGTTGATATTGAAAAAGAATATACTGTTTTTAGTGACAAATTATTCGATTTATACAGACAATATTGTGAAAATAACAATGCTTCTTTAACGATTGATGAAGACACATATAATAAGTTTATTGATCATTATATGCATCAGCAATCAGAAGATGATTCACAAGACGAGATATTACTAAAACAATATTTACGCCAAACACAAAAAATAGATGGCATTCAATGGGTGTTTTTTCATCTTAATGCGCCGACTATCCCTAGTTATATTAACGTTATTCATACTGAAAACAACAATCACAAAAGCGAGCAATAATTGTTAACTGTTGAGTATTTGATTCAGATGTAAAAACCACGGGTAAAATCCTGTAGATTTATTTCGGGATTTTATCTTTTAATTCTTTGGTTTTTATGATTTACCAACAAAATATCCTAGCCAAAAAACCACAATAGAACACGCTAATAACAGCCATTTTTCAGCCAAAAAACGGTCAGGAAAGGTATTGATTTTATTGAAGTTTTTATTTCATTAAAAATCAGTTAGTTATAAATGTTGTGTAACATGGTGTTTTATAATGAATAAATCACCACTGATACGTTAAGATAAAAAAGGTCATTGTTATTATTAATTAGCATTTGTTTACTATTTTTTACAAAAAAATCAAACTAAAAATTTTTTTAATCGCTATACTTTTGCAACCTAAAATTAGGTGATTTTTCTTATTTTATATATTGATAGCTGTTAAAAATTAAACAAAAAATATTGAACGGCATGATGACACCGCCGCCACAATAGCTCCTTTTGATATTAAAACCAAAGCCTATAATAACAATAAAATACATCCTAACATTAGTAAAAGCACGGTATAAGTTTTATGATAGAATTTTCAACTTTCAACCGTGCTATTTTTTTATAGCGCCAAATGCAAAATGAGGATGCTAACTCAATCAACATCGGCGCTTGCTCTATTATTGGCATATTCTAAAATCGAAACAAAACAAAACAAAACAAAACAAAACAAATAAAATAGTCTTAAGTGGTTTTTATCAGTCGCTTTTTATCTAAAAAGCAACGCAAAAACCCCAAAAAAATCGGTCAGGAAAGGTATTGATTTTATTGAAGTTTTTTTTGGCATTTTTATCAAACAAAACCACCCCCAAAAAAATCCAAAGCAACGCACTCAACCTTCTAACAAATCTTTACAATAAATTAACAAAAAAAGTGGCAGATTATTCGCCATCAAGCTATAATTTTTAGGCTTATTCAAGCAGGGAATCGCTCAAAAATAAAGCGAACGGATATAAAAATCGATAAAAAACAATAAATTACTTGACAAGGGAATAAAAATGCATTACCATGGTTGGCATCTGGCATCTGGCATCTGGCCTGCCAAACCTATGCCCTAAATCTTATTGATTCGCACAGTGGTCAAAAACAGGCGCCACAGTTATTTTCATTACCGAAGTCATTTCGCGTAGCGAAATCGACGCCGTCATCGGCCATATTTTCGGCAAAATTATCGCCGATATCCAAACGGTTATATAAACCGCCATTACAATCCAAACCGCGATTATTGTTTAAGCCATCATTGTTATCTAAATCCGCATTAGTTTTTGCGCCATTGTTGTTATTGTCATATACGCAGGGAGTACAGGCGTTATCGGCACAGACATCAAAAGTCATAGAGGGGAGTGCGCCGTATTTAACGTTTGATGGGGGGCGGACCAAGGCAACGAATACGGACACCTTTTTGGCAATAGAGTTGCCAAATGGTAGAGTTATCACACCATCAACTAACACATCGAGTGCTACAAATCCGATAATGTTACCTAGTGGAAATTTCACCTTTAATGATATTCATATGGTGATACCGTCGGGTTCAGCATCTATCAATTTAAATAGTTTAATTACCCGAGGGAAGTGGGGGGATGACGATGGAGATGGACAGGGAGCTGGTGGAGTTACTGCATCAGGGAGTATAGGGGTAGTGATTTATGATAAAGATGGTTATACCGTTAGTCGTGATGATACAGTAAGTAAATGTAAAGCTCCTTATAAGGTAAGCTTAAATAGTACAGGAGGTAGTTTAGCTACACAATATGGTTTGCCGAATAGTAGTACATTTAGTGGTGGTCGTGCGGAGTATTATATCAAGCCTGATTCTTCTGTTGGTGTCTGTTACGCAAGGCCGAATTTGCTATATGATGGTACTACTGGCATCGATTCTAATGATAATCCAGACTACGCAGGTCCGGCTAACATATGGAATCCTAGTAAGGGCTTTTTAGTTCAGTCAACGAGTCCATCATCTTACGGCAGGAACTTTCCTACTACAGGAGCAGATGGTTTGTATTTTGATTTGGATGTAGTGGGGTTAGATGTAGCTCAGTTAACTTGGTCTCGGGTCACTCATGGTGGAATAATGGCTACGGTGGCAAATGTTATACCTAATGATAATTGGATTCCTAGTGTTGATAGAGGGAAACGGGTAGCACGGGTAACGTTGAGTGGTCCTAGGGCTGATAGTAGTCAAATACCCACAGACTATCCAGGTCGAGTTGCACGTCCATCTTTGCCACAGACCTTCGAGTTGGTGGGTAGGGATAGAAGTGGTAATGAGGTGAAGTATGGATTTGTGATAAAGCAGTGGTTCGTCAATCGTGGTACTGAAATGGATAGCGCTTATCGTCAAGAATTATGGTGTAATCGTTTGGGTTATCGTTTGGCTAGGGTAAGGTATTTAACCAATGCGAAGTGTGGTGTAGATAGTTCTTTCCCATGTGTAAATAGCATAGATGGCGTATCACCTCGTTCATCTGGTAATCATTATCAGCGTCACATAGGCGCAGGGTTTTTTACTGAGTGGGGCTCCATGGGCAACTACGCTGGTACGGGCTTCATCAACTACAGCTACTGGACGAGAGACGCAAGGGATAGCACCCACCGGTTCCTTGTCAACTCGTACAAGGGCGGCGTCGTCAGCTCCGGAGCCAGCACCCATTACGTTGCTGTTTGCGAATTTTAGCTTTTAGCGTTTAGTTCTTAATCCTTAGGGCGCGGGGGGCGATTATGGTGCCTGAGGGGATAATATAAAAAAGAATAAAGCCCCCGCGTAAGTTGGGGCGTTTCCCTTAGGGTTGCGCCGTTGTGGCAAAGCCACAATAGCGCCGCCCCCCCGCCGCCGACGCAGAAAGCGTAGATGGCAGTTTTAGTGGATTACGCTGTGGCGCTTTAAAGCGGTGGTTTATTTTTAGTACGGCAAGGTTTTGGGCGTTTAGGCTTTTGTTAAAAAACATCAAAAAAATTCAATAAAATCAATACCTTTCCTGACCGATTTTTTATCAAAATAATCCTTTTTGTTAGTGCATGAAATGGGTTAGGTGCAGTGGTTTCGGACGTTTTGACCTTTGGTGAACAAAATAGCTACAGTGACAACGTCCGAGCAAAGGGAATTAAAGCGAATTCCCTTTGCAATCCCACGCTTTGGCTGCAGAATGTGGCCTACGGCTGCCCTCCGCCGCCGCTCGGTCTTAACGCACCGTTTGTGGACGCGTTCCCGACGCACCACAAACTCGCCAAACATCCCTGTTTGGCGTGCTAACCTCGCTCTGTTGTCGGCACATTCCGACGCCGTAACAAGACAGACAGCATAACCTTGAGCGGCTTTTATAAGTCACTTTTTTATAAAAAACACTGCAAAAACCCTCCAAAAAGTGGTCAGGAAAGGTATTGATTTTATTGAAGTTTTTATTTAACTCTTTTTTATCAAAATCAACCACTTGCATAATTAGCATTAAACACCAACAACTAACAAACCCGTAAAACCAATAAAAGCACACTCTGGATAACTGCATTTAATCGCAAAAAAGCGGTCAGGAAAGACATTGATCTTATTGAAGTTTTTATACAATGCTTTTATCAAACAAAACAATCCCCCAAAAAAAATCGGCTATGCTATCTGTTTTATTCAGGCGTCAGAATGTGCCGACAACAGAGCGAGGTTAGCACGCCAAACAGGACGTTTGGCGAGTTTGTGGCGCGCTTGGAGCGCTTCCACAAACGGTGCGTTAAGACCGAGCGACGGCGGAGGGGTAGCCGAAGGCCACATTCTGTAGCCTTGCGAGGGGTTTTTAGGGGATTTCGCAAAAAATCCCCTAAATCGGACGTGGTCACTGTGGCTATTTTGTTCACCCAAAGCTCAAACGTCCGAAACCACCGCACCCAATTTATTCTATTCACAAAAACAAAAAAGGCCTAATTTTCCGCTAAAAAATCGGTCAGGAAAGGTATTGATTTTATTGAAGTTTTTATTTAACTCTTTTCAAGCAAAATCAACCGCTTGCATAACTAGCATTAAACGCCCACAACTAACAAACCCACCGCACCCAACCCTCTCTATACTCTAACAAAAAAAGACATTATTTCCGTCAAAAATCCTTTATTTGTAAAAGCCAATTTGTTCATAGTCAAAAAATAAAGTCTATGCTAGACTGAATCAAACTCTGAAGCTCTTTTACCTAAGTGAAATAGTGATTTCATAAGGTGGATTAGCCGCGGTATAGCTCAGAAATGGCTATGCTTCCCGATTTGGATAAGGTGTTTGTTTTATATGCAATTAATGGATAATTATCAACGTCGATTTCAGTATCTGCGTTTGTCGATTACCGAGCAGTGCAATTTTCAGTGTCAGTACTGCCTGCCTAATGGCTATCAACTTAATAAAGCACATCAATTTTTAACTCTTAACGAGATTGATAATGTAGTATCAACATTTGCTGAACTTGGTGTGCACAAAATTCGGTTAACAGGTGGCGAACCGAGTTTGCGTCGTGATTTTGTTGATATTTTGTCGCTGATTTCTGCATATCCAAGTATTAACGAAATTGCCATGACAACTAATGGGTCACGTTTATTAAAAAATATCCATCATTGGCATCAAGCAGGTTTGAATGCGATTAATATTAGTATTGATAGTTTTTCCCCCCATTTGTTTAAATTAATTACTGGGCAAGATAAGCTTAAAGAATTATTGCAATGTGTTGAAAAATCGTTAGAAGTGGGTATAAAAAAGGTCAAAATTAATACCGTTTTGATGAAAAACATGAATGATAATCTAACTGATTATTTATCATGGATTAAACTGCGTCCTGTTGAGTTGCGTTTTATTGAACTAATGGAAACAGGCGAAAGTGGTGATATTTTTAATCGTCACCATGTTTCAGGGCAATCAATCGAATTACAACTAATTGAGCAAGGTTGGTTGTTGCAGCCTAAAGTAGCTTTATCTGGACCCGCTAAGGTTTATACTCATTGCGATTATCAAGGTAAGATTGGGTTGATTATGCCGTATTCAAAAGATTTTTGTAAGAGTTGTAATCGGTTAAGGGTATCATCAATTGGGCAGTTGCATTATTGTTTATTTGGTGATGCGTCTGTTGATTTGCGTGATTTGCTCCAAAGTTCAGAGCAAAAACAACAATTAATTGAAAGAATCTTTGCTTCGTTAATGATAAAGCCTGAAAAACACCTATTGCATGACCATAAGGTTGGTGTTATGCCTAATTTATCTTATGTTGGTGGTTAATAAGCGATTTTGTTTGGGAATATTGGTTATTTTCCAGTGGTTAATTGCCCAATCTAATAACTGTTTTTGCGTGGCATCTTGCCAATCTTGAGGGATTTGTTGTCCTAAAAACTGTAGTGCCTGTATTGTTAAGGATTGTGTATTACTGACTTCAATGGCCTTTGCGTGGTTTTGTTTGGAAAGCTTGTTGCCGTTACTATCTAGTACCAATGGTAAATGACAATAGCTTGGTGTTGGTAAGCCCAAAAGCTGATAGAGCGAAATCTGTTTAGCGGTGACAGGCAATAAGTCTGCACCTCGCACTATTTCGGTAATACCTTGCTGGTGATCATCAAGTACTACCACTAAATTGTAAGCAAATAAACCATCTTTGCGGTGAATAATAAAGTCTTCTTGAGCATTTTGGGCGTCGAACGTTTGAATGCCACGAATGCGATCGGTAAATTGATATACGGGTTGCGTCTGTTTTAGGCGTATGGCAAGTGGTTGGTTGGGGCTATTTAGATGTCGATCACGACAAAAACCATCATAAATCCCATAAGGTAAATTGTGAATGCGTTGCCTTGTGCAGTCACAAAAATAAGCCTGCTGTTTATCTAAAAGAGTTTGTAGAACAGCTTGATAACGTTCACTGCACGTCGATTGGTATAAGATTTCATCATCCCAGTATAAATTAAAGGCTTCTAATGTTTTTAAGATGAGTGATGATGCGCCTTTTACTTCTCGTGGTGGGTCGATATCTTCAATACGAACCAACCATTTGCCATGACAAGATTTTGCTTGTAAATAGCTACCAAGAGCGGTCACCAGTGAACCAAAATGTAATGGTCCAGATGGTGACGGGGCAAAACGACCAATATAGTGCATAGGTCAGTTAGGTAGAATAATAAAAGGTTAAGAAAGTTGGGTTTACATGCCCATTTGTTTTTCGCGAAGTTCAGCAAGTGTTTTACAGTCGATACATAAATCAGCTGTAGGTCTTGCTTCTAAGCGGCGAATACCAATTTCAACCCCGCAAGAGTCACAATAACCAAAATCATCGTTTTCAATTTTCTTTAATGTTTTTTCGATTTTTTTGATTAGTTTTCGTTCTCTATCGCGAGCACGTAATTCTAAGCTGAATTCTTCTTCTTGCGTTGCTCGGTCAGCTGGATCTGGGAAATTAGCCGCTTCGTCTTGCATGTGCGAAACTGTTTTTCCCATTTCATCTTGTAATTGAGCAAGCCATGCTTCTAAAATAAGTTTGAAATGTTTTAATTGCTTAGGATTCATATACTCCTCGCCTTTTGCTTCTTGGTAAGGTTTAAGCCCCGCAATTGAAAGCAAGCTAAGAGAAGATGTATTTAATTTTTGTTCCTTTTTCACAGCAATCCCCTTAAGTACAGATTATTTGCAAGCGGTAAACTATAGCAATAAATTAGCTGTTGGCAAATTTTTTTTTATCTTTTTTCTGCCTATAAATAAGCAAAATAGTACAACTGTATGTTATTAATAAAGATAATTACTTATCCCACTTTTCTAATCCATTTTTAGGGCATTGGGTTACTAAATCATACAACTTATCGTTATCAGGTAAAATAAGTTCAGGACTGATATCAAAGAGTGGGTAGAGAACAAATTCTCTATTTTTCATATGGTAGTGAGGGATCGTTAGTCTTTCGCTTTCGATCACTAAATCATCATACAGTAAAATATCAAGATCTAAGGTTCTTGCTCCCCATCGATTTTCTTTACGTACACGACCTTGAGCTTTTTCAATTGTCTGTAATGCATCGAGTAGTTCAATGGGAGATAGGGCTGTTTTAATTTTTACAACAGCATTAAGATAATCATTCTGATCCTGCGGTCCCAGTGGCTTACTGCGGTAAAAAGGTGATACTTCTAAACATGTTGTATTAGGTAATTGTTTTAATGCCATTATTGCACGATTAGCTTGTGATAATGGATCTTCAAGGTTACTGCCTAAGGCGATATAACAGATAGACATAATTGGTCGTTTACTTTTTGATATGGCTGGTGTTTGATAAAAACGATTTTAACACATAACATTATTAGCAAAAAAGCTATATCGTTTTGTTACTTATTGTTTTGGAATGTTGATCTAAATGATGATATAAAAAACCAATAAGCCTGCGGTTTATTGGTTAGTTTGGAATGATAAATTTGATATTTAGTCGTTTTTATAGCACTTTAACAATTGATTCGCAAAGTCTAGACATATTATCTAATGTCATACCTGCAACATTAATACGACCTGAATTAACAATATAGATACCATAGTCGTTGCGCAATTTGAGTACTTGTTCTTCATTTAGACCACTAAATGAAAACATGCCATTTTGTTTGACAATAAAGCTAAAATCTTGGTTAGCACCTTTATCTTGTAAGGTTTTAACAAATAGTTGGCGCATACGGTGAATGCGTTGGCGCATATTGGTTAACTCATTAATCCATTCTTCTTTTAGTTCTTCATTGTTTAAAATGTGAGAAACGATTTTAGCACCATGTGCAGGAGGGTTGGAGTAGTTAGCCCGAATAATCGTTTTTATTTGGCTAAAGGCTCGATCGGCAATTTCGCTATTGGCAGCAATTAGGGTGAATGCGCCAACACGTTCATTATAAAGACCAAAGTTTTTTGAATAGGAACTGGCAATAAGTAATTCAGGTTGATTTTGTGCAAAGAGTCTTAAGCCGTAGACGTCTTCTTCTATACCTTGTCCAAAACCTTGATAAGCAAGGTCGAATAATGGTAACCAGCCATTTTTTAAGGCTAGATCCGAGATCGCCTGCCATTGTTCGGGTGTTAGATCGATACCTGTTGGGTTGTGACAACAGCCGTGGAATAGTACTGCTTCACCAGTAGCAACAAGGCTTAAATCGTTCATCATGGCATCAAAATTAAGGCTGTGAGTTTCAGGGTTGTAATATTGATATTCACGAACTTCAAGTCCTGCGGTTTGAAATATACTGCGGTGATTTGGCCAAGAAGGGTTGCTTATCCAAACTCGTTTTACTTTCGTTCTGCGAGCTAAAAAGTCTGCCATTATGCGTAAAGCGCCTGTTCCACCTGGTGCTTGAGCCGTTCTTGCTCGTTCATTTTCATGACCAAAGAGCAAAATTTGCGTTGCAATATTAAAGTCGTTGATACCGTCAATAGCTAAATAACTTTTAGTTGTTTCATCAGCTAATAAAAAATGTTCTGCTTTTTTTACGCTTTCTAAAATAGGTGTTTTGGTTGTTTCATCTTTATAGACGCCTACGCTAAGATTGATTTTATTGGTGCGGTCGTCTTTGTTGTAAAGATCGGCTAATCCTAAAATAGGATCAGCCGGAGCTGCTGTTAAATATTCAAACATAATTCACCTATCTGATCTAATGGCTTTTAGTTCATTATATACACATTATTTTGTAAGTTACAATTTTGATAATGACAATCTATTAAAAAATTTTTAAATAAATTAATCTTATTTTTTACCAATATATTTTTTAACAACAGGTAACTAGTTGCTGTAAAAATTGTTGTAAATCATCGGCTAATATTGTTAGCTCTCCGGTAATAAGATCTTCTTTTACAATTTCACCTGTTAGGTTGTTTAAACTAATGATTTCGGTGCTTTCATCCGTCGAGGCTATAAATACCGTTGGTGTGCGTCGTAACTTTTTTTGTTGTGATAGATGAGCAATTAGGTTTTGTTCTAAATTTGAAAAATCATCATCATTCCAAGCCTGAATTAAAACTAAATTAATGTTGTTAATCTTAGCTGGCATATTGCCTGCGTATTGTGTGCCATAAAAAACATGGCTACTTGGGTGTAGCGTAATGCCTATTAGTTGCTCAACGATAGTTAAAGATCTTGGTGGAACTAATAAAAAAGGTTGCCAATATACAGTTAATTGTTCTGTTTTTAGAATACAAGGTGAGGGTATGGCGTGCAGTTCTTCACTTTGTGGCGCATCGTCAAATTGGTTGAGCCAACGTGAAGTAAAATTTATTAGGGCTGTTTTATCTGGGTTATCCATAAGTCGACTTTATCTCTTATTTATTTTATTGTTTATTTTATTGCTTTTATTAACAATTATTATACTAATTAAGGTAGTAGATGCGCCAGTTTATTAAAATCTTATTTTTGATTAAGTCGATAAATAAAAAAAACAAAAATTGTAAAGATGTTTAAGGTTAGTAAGGCGTTTTAATATAAATTAATTGAATAATAATATAAAAAAATTATTAATTAAAAGCCTATGTGTAAACAATAAGAAGTAGCTTGCTAATAGGGTGTAAAACAGTGCGCTTAATTTACTTGCTATCCTTTGCCGAAACGTTAATAATAAGCAGGGATTTTTTATCCTTGTAATGCAGCAATGGCGTTAGACATTACAATTTATTAAAAAATAAAATAGCGTAAGTAGAGTCATTATCATTAAATAATATGTTTATTTTAAACAATCATATGAAGTTTTAGTTTGTTAACTAAAGTAGGTAAACGAGCTGAGGTTTGCAAATTAATTATAACAATAATATCAATTAATTATATAATTAATGATAGTTTAAGAAATATACAGAGCTTTTAAGTGTCAATAATGACCTAAAACTTTGTATAGATATTGTATAAATAATACTGGGTTCACATAAAATAATAACAAAAATAACACAAATAAAATAATGAATGCCGTATTGAAGTTAATTAAGTTCCGTTATTTATCATTGTTAAAATATACATTTATTACTAATAATAAGATTCTGCCTATAGTTAACTAAGATTAATGAAGAGTGTAGAATAATGAAAAGAATGCTAATCAATGCAACTCAGCAAGAAGAGCTGCGTGTTGCGCTTGTTGATGGCCAACGCTTATATGATTTAGATATAGAAAGCCTTGGACATGAGCAAAAGAAAGCCAATATTTATAAAGGTAAAATTACTAAAATCAATCCAAGTTTAGAAGCTGCTTTTGTTTCTTATGGTGGTGAGCGTGATGGATTTTTACCGCTAAAAGAGATTGCAGAAAGTTATTTCCCATCTAATATTTCTGGACGTCGTAGTATTAAACATCTACAAGAGGGGCAAGAAGTCCTTGTCCAAATTGAAAAAGAAATCCGCGGGAAAAAGGGCGCAGCGTTAACCACCTATATTAGTTTAGCTGGTAGCTATTTGGTGTTGATGCCTAATGATCCACGTGCTGGTGGGGTTTCGCGTCGTATAGAAGGTGAGGAAAGAGCCGATCTTAAACGAATTATTGATGCGATTGAAAAACCCAAAGGGATGGGTGTTATAGCTCGAACCGCAGGGGTTGGTAAAACCCAAGAAGAGTTGCAACAAGATTTAGATGCATTAGTTAACTATTGGACAGCAATTTTAAACGAAGCTAAAAGACATCCTGCTCCAAGTTTAATCCATAAAGAAAGTGATATTATCACTCGTGCTTTTCGTGATTATTTACGCGATGATGTGGGCGATATTTTAATTGATAATCCTAAAGTACTTGAAGTTGCTAAAAAACGCTTAGCTGATCTGGGACGAGTTGAGTATGTTAGTCGCCTTAAATTTTATGAGAGCGATGTGCCTTTATTTAACCATTTCCAAATTGAAGGACAGATTGAATCGGCATTCCAACGAGAAGTTCGTTTGCCGTCTGGTGGTTCTATTGTTATTGATACCACTGAAGCACTTACTGCAATTGATATCAACTCGGCTAAGTCGATTCGTGGTAGCGATATTGAAGAAACCGCCTTTAATACCAATCTTGAAGCTGCTGAAGAAATTGCTCGTCAGTTACGTTTGCGTGACTTAGGTGGATTGATTGTTATTGATTTTATTGATATGACACCAATTCGTAACCAACGTGAGGTTGAAAATCGCCTAAAAGAGGCAATGAAAACAGACCGTGCACGTATTCAAACTACACGTATTTCGCGCTTTGGTTTGCTTGAAATGTCACGCCAACGTTTAAGTCCATCTTTACGTGAAGCGACGCATCATATTTGTCCACGTTGCCAAGGCACTGGCACTGTTCGTGATAATAATTCATTATCTCTTTCTATTCTTCGATTAATTCAAGAAGAAGCGATGAAAGATAATACTGTACAAATTGATGTTATCGTTCCTGTACCCATTGCAAGTTATTTACTTAACGAAAAACGCCGCGCTATTACCAATATTGAACGAATGCATCCAGATGTGAAAATTGTGATTGCTGGCGATGAAGAGATGGAAACGCCGCTTTATAAAGTCATCCGCAAACGTGCTGGCGAAGAAACGGACGTGCTAAGTTATAATCTTCCAAAACTGATTCGTGAACTTGAAGAAGAGGAAGATGAACAACAAGCCGTTGAAGTGATTGTTGAACAAGCAGTGTTATCTGGTCCTAAAGTTGAAGCATCTGTTGCTCCAAAAGATAAAACAGATTCAAAAACTAAAAAATCAGAAGGTTTATTTGGTGGGTTGTTGGGTAAACTACGTAAATTATTTGCCTCAGAAAAAGCGGAACCAGAACCAGAAGTTAAACCAAAAACAACTAAAAGACGAGATAATCAACGTACAAATAATCGACGTCAACGCAATAATCGAAACAATAGTGCTGCTAATACTGCTACTGGTGTTGTTGCAACAACGGGTAATATTGATGAGGCTAAAGAGCAAAGTAGAAATAATAATCGCAGAGCTAAACAAAATAGTCACTCAAATACCAATTCGTCAAATTCAACAAGTAATGTAAAAGTAGATAGGTCTGCTGACGAAACGCTACCACCGAAACAGCGTGAAGTTAAACCAAGGCGCCAACAACGCGCATTGGCTAAAAGTGTTCGTGTAAAAAATAGCGATACAATAGAGCAAGCTCAAGAAGAAAGAGTAATCATTCCTTCTTTATTGTTACCAATTATTGTTTCTAAACAAACTGAAGACGATATTGTATCTGAAACTCAACCAAGACGTCAGCGCCGTGCTTCAAGGCATTTACGAATGAATGGCCAACGTAATAAACGTCGTGTTCGTAATGTGGAACTAAAACAATCTCCAATGCCATTACCTTTTGCTGCAGCATCATTAGAGTTAGCATTAGGTCGTGTTGTTGTTGATTATAGTCAAATAACAAATGACGATTCTAGTATTGTGACACCTGTTATCCCTTCACTTTTGCTTCCTGTTATTGTTAAAAATGAAGAGGATGTAAATAGCAATAGTGTTGATAGTGTCACCGTTGATGATGTGTTTAATGATTCTACAAATGCTCAAGAAGAACTTAAACATAGTGAAAAAAATAGTAATGATGTCGATTTGGAAATTAATGACTTTCAATCAATAGGTTATTCTTCATCTGCAATGGCTAAAGCTCCCGCACCAGAATATGTGACTTCTGATATTGGAGTGAAAGCACGTGATGAGTCAGATTATTGTTTTGAAGGAAAAGGTAATGCTGGCGGTTTAAGTGCGCAAGATCATGCATATGCTGCAGCAAGTAAACCGGTGATACCGGATTAATAAATAGATAAATCAAAACACGGTGATGTTTTTATGTTACCGTGTTTTGTTTATTTATCATATCAATAAAGATAAACAATGATTATCTATATTTTTAAGAAAATAGTTACGTTTTTATTTATTATTTGCGTGCTAGCTCAGATTAGCTTCTGTTTAGTTTATTTTACCCCTCATTCAATGTCTAACTTTCATAATCTAAATTTTATTGATGCTTATATTGTTTTTTTTAAGCAGTTGTTGCAAGGTCAATTTAGATTATTAACAGGAGAAACAGTACCGTTTTTTCATACATTATTAGCAACATTTGAATTGTGTATTCTTGCTCTATTGGTTGCTTTAGTTGTTGGGTTGCCTTTAGGTGTGTTTCTTGGCTTAAGCAATATTAATTGGTTAAATAGTACGATTCGCTTAGGGGCTTTATTGCTGTATTCTTGTCCTATCGTTATGCTTGTTATTATTGTGATGTATTGGTTATCACCAACTTGGCTTGTATCAATGAATTTTGATATGTCACCGTCGGTAACGGGAACTTCTTTATTGGATATTTTTATTTCAACAAATACATCTAAATGGCCAGCACTACTTGAACAACTACATTATTTAATTTTGCCAATTATTTTTTTAGCTATTCAGCCTAGCATTATGACTATTCAATTAATCAGTCAAAATGTAAAAAATATATCGAGACAGAATTTTATTAAAATGGCAGTTATCCGCGAACGCTCACCGTTTAAAATTTTACGTCGGCATTTATTACCTAATTCTATTCCAGTGACCATTCCACAGCTGACATATAATACTACAACGTTGTTATTCTCAACGATGGTTATTGAAATTCTATTTAATCGAGTAGGGCTTGGACAGTGGGTGATGATTGCTTATCGTGATCATAATTATTTTATTATTTCTATTGCCATTTTAGCTTGTGGCACTGTTATTAGTTTATTAACATTATTAGGCGAAATTTTGGCGATTGTGATTTATCCTTTACGCCATAAGGAACATTATGTCTAGGCGAGTAAGGTTACTTAAACGTGTAAATTCATGCTTTAATCGGTTGCATAGTAATCTTTATTTGATTGTTGGCTTTTATGGTATATTGGCGATTACATTTGTGGCATTGTCAACTAAGTGGTTCTTTCATGCTCATTTAGATCCGATTTATCCTGCTTTATTACCTCCAGCTTGGTGGCCTAATGGTGATATCAATCATATATTAGGAACAAATGATAAAGGACAAGATATTTTTGGTTTTTTACTTATAGGTTATCGTTCAACTATGTCAATGACATTAAAAACAGTATTTTATGTGGTTGTCATTGGTGGGTTAATTAATTACTTAATGTTTTTTATATCATTGATACGTCCTTTTGTATTATTTGTTTTTAAATTCTGTATGGTTGTTCCTCCGTTACTTGGTGTGATTGTTATTAGCTTATTATTTAAGGATGATATTACCAATATGTTATTGATTATTGGGCTATCATATACACCGAGATTTATTTACAATATTCATCAGAGTATTATCAATGAATGGAATAAAACTTATATTACAGCTTATAGGCTTGATGGTTTATCGTCATTTTCAATTTTAAACCATTACATTTTACCTAATATTTTACCTGTCTATTTGACCGAAATTGTTTCGTTATTTGGTTCAATTATTTTATCTATTACGACTATAACTTTTTTAGGTTTTGCTAACGATGTTTCCCGACCTGATTTAGGCATGATGATGTTTCAAATGAAAGATATTATTGCAACTAATTATTTAGCCTTTTTATCTCCTGGAATTGCGGTGTCAGCTACAATTATTTTTGTTTATTTGTTCAATTTTGGGTTGTATGGACAGCGGGCAGGAACTTAATTATGGCATTATTAGATATTCGAAATTTGACCATTGAGTTTATTACGCCAGATGGCCTTTTGCGCGCGATTGACCGTGTTAATTTGAAGTTATCTGAAGGCGAAATTCGAGGCTTGGTTGGTGAATCAGGATCAGGAAAAAGCCTTATTGCTAAGGCCATTTTAGGAGTGACTAATCATAATTGGAAAATTTCAGCTGATCGCTTTCATTTTGATAATATTGACTTATTAAAGTTAACACCTAAACAGCGTCGAAAAGTCATTAGTGATAATATTTCGATGATATTTCAAGAACCACAATCTTGCTTAGATCCTTCAATGAAAATTGGTCAACAATTGATTGAGGCGATACCAAGCCGAACTTTTAAAGGGCATTGGTGGCAAAGGTTATTTTGGCGTAAAAATCGTGCCATTGAACTGTTACATCGAGTTGGCATTAAACATCATAAGGAAATATTAAAATCTTATCCATTTGAATTGACAGAAGGTGAGTGTCAAAAAGTGATGATTGCAATTGCATTGGCTAATCAACCAAAACTACTGATAGCAGATGAGCCGACAAATGCGATGGAAGCCACAACTGAAGCGCAAATCTTTAGATTGTTGGCTAGTATGAATCAAAACATGGGTACTACTATTTTACTTATTAGCCATGATTTGCAGATGGTGACTCGATGGACAGATCGTATTAACGTACTGTATTGTGGGCAAACAGTTGAAGTTGCTGATAGTGAAGAGCTAATTAAATCACCTTATCATCCTTATACTCAAGCTTTAATTTATGCAATTCCAGATTTTGGTAAAGCGATGCCACATAAAAGTCCATTAAATACTTTACCAGGAGTGATTCCTTCTCTTGAGCGTTTACCAATTGGATGTCGATTAGGACCAAGATGTCCTTATGCGCAAAAAAAATGCATTCAAGCCCCTGAGCTAATACCGATAAAAGATCATTTCGTAGCCTGTCATTTTCCGTTAAATACTGATGAGTAACCATAAATAATAGGAATATACAATGAATCCAATATTAAAAGTGCGTAACTTATCTAAGCAATTTAAAATACCCAAAGGATTTTTTGGTCATTTACGAATTAATGCGGTTAACCCTATCTCTTTTTCATTAAATGAGGGTAAAACCCTGGCTATTATTGGGCAAAATGGTTCAGGAAAGTCGACTTTGGCAAAAATGTTAGTGGGCATGATAGAACCGAATAGTGGTGATATTTGGATTGATGGTAATAAAGTTGAGTATGGCGATTATAACCATCGTTGCCAGTTAATTCGTATGATATTTCAACATGTAGAAAGTTCGTTTGATCCTAGATTGCGTATTGGGCAATTATTAGAAATCCCATTAAAATGCCATACTCATTACAATGTTCATGAGCGTGAAAAGTTAATTAGTAGTGTATTAAAACAAGTAGGATTATTGCCAGAACATGCTTCTTATTACCCCTCTGTGATGGCTGCAGGACAAAAACAACGTGTTGCATTAGCTCGTGCATTGATTTTAAAACCCAAGGTGATAATTTTAGATGAAGCTTTAGCGGCATTAGATATTTCGATGCGTTCACAAATTGTGAATTTAATGTTGTCATTACAGGCTGAACAAAATATTTCTTATGTTTATGTTACTCAAGATATTGGCATGATGAAACATATTAGTGATGAAATTTTAGTTATGCACAATGGTGATCTTGTTGAATATGGTAATACAGCCGAAGTGTTGGCTTCGCCATTAAGTGATATTACACAAAAGTTGATAAATAGCTATTTTGGGGAGGCACTAACGGCCGATTCGTGGCGAACTGATACGCGAGCTTTTTAAGAAACTTTTTATGTCTATAATCATCAATAATATATTTAGCTATTGTTATGATTTTATGTTAAATATCATATCTATTATTATTCAATAAAAAGTCTCGACAAATCATTTAAAACAAATTATATTTAGCTGTATAGATTTCTAGACGTCTATTTTAGGTGTTTTAAAATAACTGATTGTGTTTAGGAGCTTTTGTTATGCCTATCTGTATTCCTGATTCATTACCCGCTGTTGATGTGTTGCGTAATGAAAATGTTTTTGTTATGACCTCGTCTCGGGCAAATACTCAAGAAATTCGTCCACTTAAGCTTCTTTTTCTAAACTTAATGCCTAAAAAAATAGAAACCGAAAATCAGTTTTTACGATTACTTTCTAACTCATCTTTGCAAATTAATATCCAATTATTGCGAATAGACCAACGTGAATCAAAAAATACACCAGTCGAACATTTGAATAGTTTTTATTGTGATTTTGATGATATTCGTGAACAGAATTTTGATGGATTAATAATAACTGGTGCCCCTTTAGGTAAAGTTGCATTTTCTGACGTGGTTTATTGGCCAAAATTATTTGAGATTATTTCTTGGGCTAAAGAACATGTTACATCAACAATGTTTGTTTGTTGGGCTGTTCAAGCTGCTTTGAATGTATTATATGATTTGCCTAAATTTACACGAACACATAAGTTGTCAGGCGTTTATCAACATCAAATTGTTCAGCCTAATGCGATTTTAACTCGTGGTTTTGATGATAGCTTTTTAGCTCCTCATTCACGATATGCTGATTTTCCACTTGATAAAATTAAAAATTATACGGATTTAACGATTTTAGCAAAATCTGATATCACAGGACCTTATTTAATGGCAACGGCAGATAAACGCATGGCGTTTGTGACAGGGCATCCCGAATATGATTCATTTACATTAGCGAATGAATATTTTCGTGACTTAAAAGCAGGTATTCATCCTGATCTTCCTGATAATTATTTCCCTGATAATAATCCTGATTTACAACCCAAAGCGACTTGGCGTAGCCATGCTTATCTATTATTTAGCAATTGGCTTAACTATTATGTTTATCAATTAACGCCTTTTGATTTGACCACTCGCAATTTAACCATTGATGATTAATAGCTAAGATTAGTTATAGGCTAGATACAAATATAAGAATTTAACTATTTAAATAAGTTGTGAAATATTATCTAAATATTTATTTAATTATATGATCAAACTTGTAACCAAAATGTTACTGGACCGTCATTAATCAATGATACTTGCATATCAGCCGCAAACTGACCAGTTTGCGTCATTATTTTTTGCTGACATTGTTCTACAAAAAACTGGTAAAGCCTATTTGCTTCATCAGGCTTAGCTCCTTTAGTAAAACTTGGACGCATCCCTTTTTTAGTATCTGCAGCTAGAGTAAATTGAGAAACAACTAGTATTTCTCCATTTGCTTGACTAACATTTAGGTTCATTTTTCCTTCATTATCACTGAAAATACGATAGCCTAATACTTTTTCACATAAACGAATTGCTTTTTGTTCGTCATCGTTTTGTTCAACTCCAAGTAAAACCAGTAAACCCTGATTAATTTGGCCAATAATATTATTGTCGACGGCAACACTAGCTTTTTTTACTCGTTGGATTAAGGCGATCATAAGTTAATTACTCTGGTAAAGGGGGATTATTAATAATGTGCTTTTTTTGTCGGTTATAGTCAGTTAAGGTTGCTGCAAATTCAGCTCCGAATAAAACAATGCACCAAGAAAAGTAGATCCAAACTAACATGATAGGAATGGATGATACTACTCCGTAAATAAGTTGATATGTTGGAAACGAAGTAACATATAATGCGAAAATGCGTTTACCTAATTCAAATAATATTGCAGCAACAAGGGCGCCAATCATTGATTCTTTTAATGGTACTGATTCCGTTGGGATAATGCTATAAAGTAACCAAAATCCCAATATAGAAATAAAAAATGGTAGGCTACTAAGCAAAATAGTGTTTGTTGTCGCTGCTGAAAACCATTTTAAAGAAAATATGTATGAACTTACTGCTATGCTTGTACCAACTAAAATAGGACCTAAAGTTAATATTGTCCAGTATATGGTTAGGTTGTACATAAAAGAGCGTTTTTTTTGGGTTTTCCAAATATGATTAAGTGTCGTATTAATTGAGTTAATAAGTAATAGTGAGGTAACGATTAAACCAATTACGCCAAAAAAAGTCATTTTTTTAGTGTTGGTTATAAATTGCTCTAAGTAATTTTGAATTGTATCACTGGCAGTAGGGACAAGATTGTTATAAATTAATTGTTTCAATGAATGGCTAACTTCTCCAAACATAGGAAAAGCAGACAATAGGGAAAAAATAACAGTAATAAGAGGTACTAGAGCCAGTATTGTTGTATAAGCCAGCCCAGCAGCAGAGGTTGTTAGGCGATCGTTGTTTATACGCTCCCATAACATTTTCGTAAAAATTTGTATTTGCTTAACTAATTTCATTGTTTTTTTAGTTAGAAATAACACAGTTATTAATCCCATTGTTATTTAATGAGTTTAACGCCTTACTTGCTTCTTTTTTACTTTCATATGGCCCGACAGTGACCTTATATAATTGCCCTGAAGAGATATTGCCGCTAACGCCAGTCATTGCAAGCTTAGCTTTTAGTGTGTCAGCATTAGATTTATCTTTGAATGCACCACACTGCAAGAGCCATTTATTGGTAACTGTTGAAGTTGGTTGTACAGCTGTATTTGTTATTTGATTTTGTGTTGCTGAGCTGCCTTGTGATGCTGGTATAGCAGTATAAGTACTGTTTGCAAAACTATCTAAAATTCGCTGTCTTTCATTAGCTATTGAACTTGGTGTTGCACCATTATTTGCATTTGGTGTTTCTAACTCTTTGAGATATGTCCAACGCTCTTGAGGTTGCTCTGGTAGGGTTATAGCAGGTGGTTGAGTTTTTGCTTTTGGAGTTTCAATAACTTTCTTGGGGGTGTTATTTGAAATAAAGTAGAGAATAGTTGAAAATAATATGACTATAATGATAGCCAAAAATATCATTAGATTAGGCTTATTTCGTGACTTATTTTTTTTTGATTGGCTCTTTTTTCTAACATAATCACGCTGAACCACAATAGACTCTCTTTTATTTTATTAACATTACATAAATAATTAGTATACAAATAAAAAAAGTGGTTTACACCACTTTTTATTATTTTTCTTTAACTATGATAGTTAACAGTTAATAAATAAAACTATTAACCTAACGCTTTGATTTGCTTAATTAAATTAGCTTTATGACGAGCAGCTTTATTTTTGTGGATTAATCCACGAGCCGCTTGACGGTCAACAACTGTTTGCATATCTTTGAATGCTACTTCAGCTGTTTGTTTATCACCAGCTGCAACAGCGGCGTAAACTTTTTTAATATAAGTGCGCATCATTGAGCGGTTGCTAGCATTATGTTTACGGCGTTTTTCAGATTGAATCGCACGTTTTTTAGCTGATTTGATATTAGCCAAAGTCAACTCCCAAGTTTAGATAAAAATTACATATTAATAAGGTGGCAAAATATGCCTGATTTTCTTTCTATTGTCAATGCTGTTGTATAAAAAAATATAATTGGACATTTTTTGTTGTTAATAAATGTTTACCATTTGACCAATAAATGTGTATAACCTAAAAAGAAATTTTATGTTAGAATAAAAAAAGTTTTATTTTATTTATATTTTATAGAGAGGAAGTATCATGTCTATTATTAGAATGCAAGATCTTGATCTAAAAGGAAAACGTTTATTTATTCGTTCAGATCTTAATGTGCCAGTGAAAAATGGTAAGGTGACTTCAGATGCACGTATTAAAGCATCATTACCTACTATTGAAGAGGCCATCAAGAAAGGCGCGAAAGTAATGGTTACCTCGCATATTGGTCGTCCAACAGAAGGTGAATATAATCCTGAATTTTCATTACAACCAGTTGTTGATTACTTAAAAGAACATGTATCATTCCCTGTCCGTTTAGTAAAAGATTACCTTGATGGTGTGGATGTTAAGGAAGGTGAATTAGTTGTTCTTGAAAATGTCCGCTTTAATGTTGGTGAAGGTAAAGATGATGAAGCTTTATCTAAAAAATATGCAGCACTTTGTGATATTTATGTGATGGATGCTTTTGGTACTGCTCACCGAGCTCAAGCTTCAACTCATGGTGCAGGTAAATTTGCTCCAGTTGCTTGTGCAGGTCCATTATTAGCCGCTGAGCTTGATGCGTTAGGTAAAGCTTTAGATAATCCTGCTCGCCCAATGGTTGCAATTGTTGCTGGTTCAAAAGTGTCAACTAAATTGACTGTACTTGATTCTCTATCAAAAATTGCTGATCAAATTATCGTTGGTGGTGGTATTGCAAATACCTTTATTGCCGCAGAAGGCTATAATGTGGGCAAATCACTTTATGAAGCTGATTTAATCCCTGAAGCTAAAAAACTAATGGCTAATTGTGAAATCCCAGTTCCAACTGATGTACGTGTGGCAACTGAATTTAGTGAAACAGCTGTTGCAACTGAAAAATCAGTTCAAGATGTTAAAGAAAATGAACAAATTCTTGATTTAGGCGATAAATCAGCAGAGGTCTTAGCAAATATCATTAAAAATGCTAAAACCATTTTATGGAATGGTCCTGTCGGTGTTTTTGAGTTCCCTAATTTCCGTCGTGGAACTGAAATTGTTGCTAAAGCAATTGCAGATAGCGAAGGATTTTCAATAGCTGGTGGTGGTGATACTTTAGCTGCAATTGATTTATTTGGTATTGAAGATAAAATTTCTTATATTTCAACTGGTGGTGGTGCTTTCCTTGAATTTGTTGAAGGTAAAAAACTACCAGCTGTAGCGATGCTAGAAGCTAGAGCAAAAGCATAATATTTAGTTCAATAGAAAGGATGGGAAAGTACTCATCCTTTACTTTTTATATAGATAACTTATAGGTAACAAGATGGCTACAAAGATTTCAGATGTTGTTAAACCTGGTGTTGTGACTGGTGATGATGTTCAAAAAGTATTTCAAATCGCTCGCGAAAATAACTTTGCAATACCTGCGGTTAACTGTGTTGATACGAATACAATTAATGCTGTTATTGAAACAGCTGCAAAAGTAGGTTCTCCTGTTATTGTCCAATTTTCTAATGGTGGCGCTCAATTTATTGCTGGTAAAGGCTTAAAATTAGAAGGACAAGAATGTGCTATTTTAGGTGCAATTTCTGGTGCAAAACATGTTCATCTTATGGCTGAGAAATATGGAGTTCCAGTTATTGTTCATACTGACCATTGTGCTAAAAAATTACTTCCATGGATTGATGGATTACTTGATGCTGGTGAAACTCATTTTGCAAAAACAGGTAAACCTTTATTCTCATCTCATATGATCGACCTTTCTGAAGAAACACTGAAAGATAATATTGATATCTGTTGTCAATATCTTGCTCGTATGTCGGCAATGAAAATGACATTAGAGCTAGAGTTAGGTTGTACTGGTGGTGAAGAAGATGGTGTTGATAACAGCCATATGGACAGCTCAGCACTTTATACTCAACCTGAAGATGTGGCATATGCTTATGAACGTTTAAGCGCTATTAGCCCACGTTTTACTATCGCTGCTTCATTTGGTAACGTACATGGTGTTTATAAACCAGGTAACGTTAAGTTAACACCGAAAATTTTAGATAACTCACAAAAATATGTATCTGAAAAATTTAATTTACCTGCTAAATCATTGAATTTTGTATTCCATGGTGGTTCAGGTTCAACACCAGAAGAAATTGCTGAAGCAGTAAGTTATGGTGTAATCAAAATGAATATTGACACAGATACTCAATGGGCTAACTGGTCAGGTATTTTAGAATACTACAAAGCAAATGAAGCATATCTACAAGGTCAATTAGGTAACCCTGAAGGTACGGATGCGCCAAATAAAAAATACTATGATCCTCGAGTATGGTTACGTAAAGGACAAGATTCTTTAATTGAGCGTTTAGAGCTAGCATTTAAAGAACTTAATGCAGTGAATGTTCTTTAATTTGTTTTAGTTATTTAAACTAAAAGCAGAGTTGTTGCTCTGCTTTTGATTTATCCTGTTTTAAATAAATCTTGCATTTTTAATTGGATTATAGGATAATTCTGCCCTCATTTAACTTAGGGGAGCTGTCTATTTATTAATATCTATTATTAATAGAGGCGTTCGCACCCGAGCAAAGGAAACTAAAATGGCAAAAAAAGTACAAGCTTACATCAAGTTGCAAGTAGCGGCTGGTGCAGCAAATCCTAGTCCACCAGTTGGTCCAGCACTTGGTCAACACGGTGTTAATATCATGGAATTCTGTAAAGCGTTCAATGCTAAAACAGAAAGCATGGAAAAAGGTTTACCGATTCCTGTAGTAATTACAGTGTATTCTGATCGTTCATTCACTTTTGTAACTAAGACGCCTCCGGCTGCTGTTTTATTAAAGAAAGCTGCTAAAATTAAGTCTGGTTCAGGTGAACCTAATAAGAAAAAAGTAGGTAAAGTAACGAGTGCTCAAATTCGCGAAATCGCTGAATTAAAAGCTGCAGATATGAATGGTGCTACTATTGAAACGATGATGCGTTCTATCGAAGGAACTGCTCGTTCAATGGGCTTGGAAGTGGAGGGTTAATTCATGGCTAAACTATCTAAAAAAGCTAAACTTATCCGCGAAAAAGTAAATGCAACTAAACAATATGATATCAACGAAGCGATCGCTTTATTAAAAGAATTAGCTACAGCTAAATTCACTGAAAGCGTCGATGTTGCTGTTAATTTAGGTATCGATTCACGTAAATCAGACCAAAATGTTCGTGGTGCAATTGTACTTCCACATGGTACTGGTCGTAGCGTTCGCGTAGCTGTATTTACTCAAGGTGCAAATGCAGAAGCAGCTAAAGAAGCTGGTGCTGAATTAGTGGGTATGGATGATCTTGCTGATCAAATCAAAAAAGGCGAAATGGATTTTGATGTTGTTATCGCATCACCTGACGCTATGCGTGTTGTTGGTCAATTAGGTCAAATTTTAGGACCTCGTGGTTTAATGCCAAATCCTAAAGTTGGTACTGTAACTCCTAATGTTGCTGAAGCTGTAAAAAATGCTAAAGCTGGTCAAATTCGTTATCGTAATGATAAAAATGGTATTATCCATACTACTATCGGTAAAGCTGATTTTGATGCAGATAAGCTTAAAGAGAATTTAGAAGCATTACTAGTTGCATTGAAACGTGCAAAACCAGCATCTGCAAAAGGTGTATTTATTAAGAAAGTTAGTCTTTCTACTACAATGGGCGCTGGTGTTGCAATTGATCAAGCAACATTAAATGCAACAGTTTAATTATTTTTATAATTAAATAAAGAAATCGGTTGGTGTCTGGCCTTAACCAGACCCCGTCCAAGACCGTAGGTGTGGTTGAAGTTTGACCACTTAATTTTCCTACGTAGACGGTGACAGAGCCTGATAAGATATAATAGAAGGTTTCTGCTCATCGTGGTTGTGCTAGTTACATTTGTAGCTAGTTGAAATAAGTCTAGACTTTGGTCTAGTATAATCCAGGAGCAATACCAATGGCACTAAATCTTCAAAATAAACAAGAAATTGTTGCTGAAGTTAACGAAATCGCCAAAGGTGCGCTATCTGCAGTTGTTGCGGATTCTCGTGGCGTTACTGTAGAAAAAATGACTGCATTACGTAAATCTGCTCGTGAAGCCGGTGTTTATATGCGTGTTGTTCGTAATACGCTATTACGCCGTGTTGTTGAGGGTACTCAATACGAGTGTTTAAAAGATACGTTTGTTGGTCCAACTCTAATTGCATTTTCAAATGAGCACCCTGGTGCTGCAGCGCGTATTTTTAAAGCGTTTGCTAAAGAAAATGATAAATTTGAGATTAAAGCCGCAGCCTTTGAAGGTGAGTTAATTACTGCAGCGAACATTGATCGCTTAGCAACATTACCTACATATGAAGAAGCATTAGCTCGCTTGATGTCAACCATGAAAGAAGCCGCAGCTGGCAAATTGGTTCGTACTCTTGCAGCGGTTCGCGATCAAAAAGAAGCTGCTTAATTGGCAGTTTGATTGTGAATTTTATTAATTAGAAAATGTAAATTTGGGAAACTATATTATGTCTATCACTAAAGAACAAATTTTAGATGCAGTTGCTGAAATGTCTGTTATGGACGTTGTTGAACTTGTATCAATGATGGAAGAAAAATTCGGTGTTTCTGCAGCAGCAGCTGTTGCAGTTGCTGCAGCAGGTCCAGCTGAAGCAGCAGAAGAAAAATCTGAATTTGATGTAATCTTAAAAGATGTTGGTGCTAATAAAGTAGCTGTTATCAAAGCAGTTCGTGGCGCAACAGGTCTTGGTCTTAAAGAAGCGAAAGATCTTGTTGAATCAGCTCCAGCGACAGTTAAAGAAGGCGTTAGTAAAGCTGATGCTGAAGAACTTAAAAAAGCGCTTGAAGAATCAGGTGCGGTTGTTGAACTTAAATAAGTTTATCGACAACACAGCAAATGGCTGGGGGTTTTATACCTCCAGCCTTTTTGCGCTATAATAAGTTAAAGAATTTTATTTGAAGATTATCAATAAAAAGTAATAAAGAAATAGTATATTTATTAAGCCTAATCAATTGATATTTATAGATATTTTCGATGAGGTGTCAGGTGTTATCAGTTATCGATAGTATCCCTGATGAATATTAATCATGCTAAAATAGCAGATAAGCAAGTTGAGGAACTAATGGTTTACTCTTATACCGAGAAAAAACGAATTCGTAAGAATTTTGGTAAACGTCCACAAGTTTTGGATATACCGTATCTTCTTTCTATTCAACTTGATTCGTTCCAGAAATTTATTGAGCAAGATCCAGAAGGTCAATATGGTTTAGAAGCCGCTTTTCGTTCAATATTTCCAATAAAAAGTTATAGTGGTAACGCTGAGTTACAATACGTGAGCTTTAAAATGGGCGAACCTGTGTTTGATGTTAAAGAATGTCAAATTAGAGGGATCACTTACTCAGCACCATTGCGCGTAAAATTACGTTTAGTTATTTATGATAAAGATGCACCAGAAGGAACAGTAAAAGATATTAAAGAACAAGACGTCTATATGGGCGAAATTCCTTTAATGACAGATAATGGTACATTCGTAATTAATGGTACTGAGCGCGTTATTGTTTCACAGTTACATCGTAGCCCTGGTGTGTTCTTTGATAGTGATAAAGGTAAAACGCACTCTTCTGGGAAAGTTTTATATAATGCTCGGATTATTCCTTATCGTGGCTCTTGGCTTGATTTTGAATTTGATCCTAAAGATAATCTTTTTGCTCGAATTGACCGCCGTCGTAAGCTTCCTGCAACAATTATTTTACGTGCTCTAGGTTATGAAACTGAAGAGATTTTAGATATTTTCTTTGAAAAAACTAATTTCGAAATTGGCAAATCTAAATTAAAAATGGATCTTGTCCCTGAGCGTTTACGTGGTGATACAGCATTATTTGATATTGAATCAAAAGGTAAAATATATGCTGAAAAAGGCCGTCGTATTACAGCTCGTCATATTCGTGAATTAGAAAAAGATAAAGTTAGTAAAATTGATGTACCTGTTGAATATATTGTTAACAAAGTTCTTGCTAAAAATTATATTAACGAAGAAACAGGTGAAGTGATTGCTTTTGCCAATACACCAATCTCATTAGAACTATTGGTTGAATTATCTAACGCTGGATATAAAAAAATAGAGACATTATTCACTAATGATTTAGATCATGGTGCATTTATTTCTGAAACATTGAATGTGGATTCAACGCGAGATCGATTAGGTGCATTGGTTGAAATTTATCGAATGATGCGTCCTGGTGAGCCACCAACAAAAGAAGCGGCTGAAGCATTATTTGATAACTTATTCTTCTCTGATGAACGTTATGATTTATCGGCAGTTGGTCGAATGAAGTTTAATCGTTCTTTAGGTCGTGATGATATTGAAGGCGAAAGCGTCTTAACTAAAGATGATATCGTTGACGTAATGAAGAAATTAATTGCTATTCGTAATGGTCACGGTGAAGTCGACGATATTGATCACTTAGGTAATCGTCGTATCCGTAGCGTTGGTGAAATGGCAGAGAACCAATTCCGTATTGGTTTAGTTCGTGTTGAACGTGCAGTGAAAGAGCGTTTATCTTTAGGTGACCTTGATTCACTCATGCCACAAGACATGATTAATGCGAAACCAATTTCGGCTGCGATTCGTGAATTCTTTGGTTCAAGCCAGTTATCGCAATTTATGGATCAAAACAATCCATTATCTGAAATTACGCATAAACGTCGTATTTCTGCATTAGGTCCGGGTGGTTTAACACGTGAACGAGCTGGATTTGAAGTTCGTGACGTACATCCAACTCATTATGGACGTGTTTGTCCAATTGAAACACCGGAAGGTCCGAACATCGGTTTGATAAACTCACTAGCGGTTTATGCTCGTACTAATGAGTATGGATTTTTAGAAACGCCATATCGTCGAGTTATTGATGGTGTTGTTACTGATGAAATTAATTATTTATCAGCTATTGATGAAAGTGAATTTGTCATTGCACAGGCTAACTCAAATCTTGATGAGAATGGTCGTTTTAAAGAAGATTTAGTAACTTGTCGGTTAAGTGGTGAGTCTGGCTTATATAGTCCTGAACAAATCCATTATATGGACGTATCAACGCAACAAATTGTATCTGTTGGTGCTTCATTAATTCCATTCTTAGAGCACGATGATGCGAACCGTGCCTTAATGGGTGCGAACATGCAACGTCAAGCAGTGCCAACGCTAAAAGCCGAAAAACCATTTGTTGGTACAGGTATGGAGCGAGCGGTAGCGGTTGACTCAGGTGTTACTGCAGTTGCGCGTCGTGGAGGTACAGTACAATATGTTGATGCATCACGTATTGTGGTTAATGTTAATGCTGATGAAATATATGCAGGCGAAACTGGGATAGATATTTATAATCTAACTAAATATACCCGTTCTAACCAAAATACATGTATCAATCAAATTCCGTGTGTGGAATTAGGCGAAAAAGTTGAGCGTGGTGATGTGCTTGCTGATGGTCCATCAACCGATTTAGGTGAATTAGCATTAGGTCAAAATATGCGCGTGGCATTTATGCCATGGAATGGTTATAACTTTGAGGATTCTATTTTAGTTTCTGAAAAAGTGGTACAAGATGACCGTTTCACTTCGATTCATATTCAAGAGCTATCTTGTATTTCTCGAGATACTAAATTAGGTGCAGAAGAAATTACTGCGGATATTCCAAATGTGGGCGAAGCAGCACTTTCTAAGCTTGATGAATCAGGTATTGTTTATATTGGTGCTGAAGTTCAAGGCGGTGATATTTTAGTTGGTAAAGTAACACCTAAAGGTGAAACTCAACTAACACCAGAAGAAAAATTACTTCGTGCTATTTTTGGTGAAAAAGCATCTGATGTTAAAGATACTTCATTGCGTGTACCAAATGGTGTTTCGGGTACAGTTATTGATGTCCAAGTCTTTACTCGAGATGGTGTACAAAAAGATAAACGTGCACTAGAAATCGAAGAGATGCAGCTTAAACAAGCGCGAAAAGACTTAACAGAAGAACTAAAAATCTTAGAAGCAGCTTTATTTGCTCGTATCCGTGATGTATTAATTTCAGGCGGAATTAAAGCAGATAAATTAGATGCATTACCTCGTGAAAAATGGTTAACAATCGGTATTGCAAACGAAGACAAACAAGCTCAACTAGAGCAACTTGCTGAGCAATACGACGAAATTAAAGCCGAGTTTAACAAAAAACTAGAAGCTAAGCGCATGAAGATCACTCAAGGTGATGATTTACAACCTGGTGTGCTCAAAATTGTGAAAGTTTATTTAGCTGTTAAACGTCAAATTCAGCCTGGTGATAAAATGGCTGGTCGCCATGGTAACAAAGGGGTTATTTCTAAGATTAATCCAATTGAAGATATGCCATATGATGACAAAGGTCGCCCAGTTGATATCGTATTAAATCCGCTAGGTGTTCCTTCTCGTATGAATATTGGACAGATCCTAGAAACTCACTTAGGTATGGCAGCAAAAGGAATCGGTCAAAAGATCGATACGATGCTAAAAGAACAGCAAGAGCTAGCAAAATTACGTGAATTCATTCAAAAAGCGTATGATCTTGGTTTAGGGGCTGCTCAAAAAGTGAATGTGGCTGAATTTACAGATCAAGAAGTCATGAATTTAGCTCAAAACTTGCGTAATGGTATGCCACTTGCTACTCCAGTATTTGATGGCGCTAAAGAGCAAGAAATTAAATCACTACTTGAACTTGGTGATCTACCAACGTCTGGGCAAATTACCCTATATGACGGTCGTACAGGTGAACAATTTGAACGTCCAGTTACAGTAGGTTACATGTACATGCTTAAATTGAATCACTTAGTTGACGATAAAATGCATGCTCGTTCTACTGGTTCATATAGTTTGGTGACTCAACAACCATTGGGTGGTAAAGCTCAATTTGGTGGTCAACGTTTCGGTGAAATGGAAGTGTGGGCACTTGAAGCATATGGTGCTGCTTATACCTTACAAGAAATGTTAACGGTTAAATCAGATGATGTGAATGGCCGTACTAAAATGTATAAAAATATTGTAGATGGTGATCATCGTATGGAACCTGCGATTCCGGAATCCTTTAATGTATTGTTAAAAGAAATTCGTTCGCTAGGTATCAATATTGAGTTAGATGAAGAGTAATTTCTGCTAACTTAAATGATTTCTATTTATAGGGATAACTTATTAGCAATAATAAGTTATCTAATTGGTTTAACTCCATAGGAGTCAATTGTGAAAGACTTACTAAAGTTTCTAAAAGCACAAACAAAAACAGAAGATTTTGATGCCATCAAGATAGGTCTTGCCTCTCCTGATATGATTCGCTCATGGTCTTTTGGTGAAGTTAAAAAACCTGAAACAATCAACTACCGTACTTTCAAACCAGAACGAGATGGATTGTTTTGTGCGCGTATTTTTGGACCCGTAAAAGATTACGAATGTTTATGTGGAAAATATAAACGTTTAAAACACCGTGGTGTGATCTGTGAAAAATGTGGTGTTGAAGTAACTCAAGCTAAAGTCCGTCGAGAACGTATGGGACACATTGAACTTGCGTCACCAACAGCACATATCTGGTTTTTAAAATCATTACCGTCTCGTATTGGTTTATTACTTGATATGCCTCTTCGTGATATTGAACGAGTCCTTTATTTTGAATCATTTATGGTTCTTGATGGAGGCATGACAAATCTTGAACGAGGTCAGATCTTAACTGAAGAGCAATATTTAGACGCACTAGAAGAGTTTGGTGACGAATTTGATGCTCGCATGGGCGCAGAAGCTATTCAAGAGTTATTGCGAAATATTGATGTTCAAGCGGAATGTGAAGCCTTACGTGATGAATTATCAACGACTAATTCAGAAACTAAACGCAAAAAGTTAACTAAACGTATCAAAATTATTGAAGCATTTATTCAGTCTGAAAATAAACCTGAGTGGATGATTCTAAATGTATTACCGGTTCTGCCACCAGATTTACGTCCATTAGTTCCACTTGATGGCGGGCGTTTTGCAACATCAGATCTTAATGACCTTTATCGTCGAGTGATTAACCGTAATAACCGTTTAAAACGTTTATTAGACTTAGCTGCACCAGATATCATTGTACGTAATGAAAAACGAATGTTACAAGAATCTGTTGATGCATTACTAGATAATGGTCGTCGTGGACGAGCTATTACTGGTTCAAACAAACGTCCATTAAAATCACTTGCCGATATGATCAAAGGTAAGCAAGGTCGTTTCCGTCAAAACCTATTAGGTAAACGTGTTGATTATTCTGGCCGTTCAGTTATTACTGTAGGTCCATACTTGCACTTGCATCAGTGTGGTTTACCTAAAAAAATGGCATTAGAATTATTCAAACCATTTATTTATGGCAAATTAGAGCGCCGAGGCTTCGCTACTACAATTAAAGCAGCGAAAAAAATGGTTGAGCGTGAGGACGCAGTTGTTTGGGATATCTTAGATGAAGTTATTCGTGAACACCCAGTATTACTAAACCGTGCACCAACATTACATAGATTAGGTATTCAAGCATTTGAACCGATTCTAATTGAAGGTAAAGCAATTCAATTGCACCCATTAGTTTGTGCGGCCTTTAACGCCGACTTCGATGGTGACCAAATGGCGGTTCACGTTCCATTAACGTTAGAAGCTCAACTAGAAGCACGTGCGTTAATGATGTCGACTAATAACATCCTTTCACCTGCGAGTGGTGAGCCTATTATTGTTCCTTCACAGGACGTAGTTTTAGGTCTTTACTATATGACTCGTGATAAAGTCAATGCAAAAGGTGAAGGCATGGTATTAACAGGCCCTAAAGAAGCAGAAAAACTGTATCGTTTAGGCCTAGTTGAACTACACGCTAAGGTTAAAGTTCGTATTACTGAAAGCCATCATAATAATGTGGGTGAGTGGGAAGAAACCACTTCAGTTATTGATACAACAATTGGACGCGCAATTTTATGGTTAATCATGCCTAAAGGTATGAGTTTTTCTGTTATCAATCAACCGCTTGGTAAAAAAGCGATCTCTAAGATTTTAAATATCTGCTATCGCCAATTAGGTATGAAAGAAACGGTAATTTTAGCCGACCAAATTATGTATACTGGATTTGCATACGCTGCTCGTTCAGGTGTGTCAGTTGGTATTGATGATATGGAAATCCCTGCGAAGAAAATACAAATCATCAATGAAGCTGAAATTGAAGTTGCTGAAATTCAAGAGCAATTCCAATCAGGTCTGGTAACCGCTGGTGAACGTTATAATAAAGTTATCGATATCTGGGCAGCAGCTAATGAACGTGTTGCTAAAGCGATGATGGATAACTTATCAACAGAAAAAGTGATTAATCGTGACGGTGAAGAAGAAGTACAATCTTCTTTCAACAGTATTTATATGATGGCTGACTCAGGTGCTCGTGGTTCGGCAGCTCAGATTCGTCAGTTAGCTGGTATGCGTGGTTTGATGGCAAAACCTGATGGCTCGATTATCGAAACACCAATTACAGCAAACTTCCGTGAAGGACTAAACGTACTACAGTACTTTATCTCTACCCATGGTGCACGTAAAGGTCTTGCTGATACAGCATTAAAAACAGCAAACTCTGGTTACTTAACCCGTCGTTTAGTTGATGTTGCGCAAGATTTAGTGGTTATTGAAGATGATTGTGGCACCTTAGAAGGTGTTGTAATGACACCTGTTATTGAAGGTGGTGATGTTAAAGAACCACTACGTGAACGCGTTTTAGGTCGAGTAACTGCTGAAGATGTATTAAAACCAGGTAGTGCGGATATCTTAATTCCACGTAATACACTACTTGATGAACACTACTGTGACTTACTTGAAGCGGAATCAGTCGATAGTGTCAAAGTTCGTTCGGTTGTATCATGTGATACTGACTTTGGTGTTTGTGCGAAATGTTACGGTCGTGATCTTGCACGTGGTCACTTGGTTAATAAAGGTGAAGCAATCGGTGTTATCGCCGCTCAATCAATTGGTGAGCCAGGTACACAGTTAACCATGCGTACGTTCCATATCGGTGGTGCGGCATCTCGAGCAGCGGCTGAATCAAGTGTTCAAGTTAAAAACAAAGGTAGCATTAAATTAAGTAATGCTAAATTTGTGACTAACCCAGATAAAAAATTGGTTATCACCTCTCGTAATGCTGAGTTAACGATTATCGATGAGCTTGGTCGAATGAAAGAAACTTATAAAGTTCCTTATGGTTCGATTTTAAGTAAAGGTGATGGCGTAACTGTTGACGCTGGTGAAACAATTGCTAACTGGGATCCGCATACTATGCCAGTTATCTCAGAAGCAAAAGGTTTTGTCCGTTTTGTTGATATGATCGATGGTCAAACTATTACACGTCAAACTGATGAATTAACTGGTTTATCATCTATCGTGATTTTAGATGTGGCTGAGCGCACAGGTGTAGGTAAAGATTTACGTCCTGCAATCAAACTTGTTGATGCTAAAGGGAACGATATTTTCCTTACGGGTACAGAAATGCTTGCACAATATTTCTTACCAGGTAAAGCATTAGTACAGTTAGAAGATGGTGCTGAGATTAATATCGGTGACACACTTGCTCGTATTCCACAAGCATCTGTTGGTACTAAAGATATTACTGGTGGTTTACCGCGTGTTGCTGACTTATTTGAAGCACGTAAACCGAAAGAATCAGCTATCTTGGCTGAAATTGACGGTATTATTTCATTTGGTAAAGAGACCAAAGGAAAACGTCGCTTAATTATTACTCCATTAGATGGCAGTGAACCATATGAAGAGATGATTCCAAAATGGCGTCAACTTAACGTATTTGAAGGTGAACAAGTTGGACGTGGTGATGTAATTTCTGATGGACCTGAATCAGCACATGACATTTTACGTTTACGTGGAGTCAATGCAGTAACACGTTACATTGTTAACGAAGTTCAAGAAGTTTATCGTCTACAAGGTGTAAAAATCAATGATAAACACATTGAAGTTATCGTTCGTCAAATGTTACGTAAAGCAACGGTTATTCATCCGGGTGGTTCTCGTCTACTTGAAGGTGAGCAACTTGAAGTTTCACGCTTGAAGATTATCAACCGTGAACTTGAAGCACAAGGTAAAGAGCCAATTGTTTATTTGCATGACTTACTAGGTATTACTAAAGCTTCGTTAACAACTGAATCGTTTATTTCTGCGGCTTCGTTCCAAGAAACAACTCGCGTCTTAACCGAAGCAGCGGTAGCAGGCAAAAATGACGAATTACGTGGCTTAAAAGAAAACGTGATTGTTGGTCGATTAATTCCGGCGGGTACGGGTTATGCTTATCATAAAGAGCGTTTACGTAAACGTGCGATGCCATCAACAGATGATATCCAACCAACGATTTCAGCAGAAGAAGCAACCGCTAACTTAGCTGAGTTACTTAACTCTGCTGAAGAAAATCAATAACCTCTGAGGTTTAATTAACAAATAGCACGCATGGCGTGCTATTTTTTTATATGATGCTTAATAAACATAAAAGGAGTTTTATATGTATATTGTCATGAATCGTTTTAAAGTAAAACGAGGTAGCGAAGATACTTTTATTGAAATATGGCGTAATCGTGATAGCCATTTAAAAGAAATGAAAGGATTTAGTCGTTTTTATTTTTTGCAAGGTAAAACAGAAGAAAATTACACCTTATTTTCTTCATTTGCCGAATGGGAATCTAAGGCTGATTTTGAAGCTTGGGTAAATTCAGATAACTTCAAACATACTCATCGTAATACTAAGAATCGACCGAATAACAGCGATATCTATTTTGAGCCAGCACAGCTAGAGTGTTTTGACGTTATACTATAATAAATAAGGTATTGAACTTGATCGAAAAGCAAAAAAGCTAATTTATCTATTTATCATTTACTTAGTCATTCCAACGACGTTTTGTGAGCAATAATAAATTGATTTGGACACGAATATAGTAATAACAAAAGAGTCTAAAATCTAATAGTAAGATTTGAGTTTTATATAGAAATAATTGATTTTATTTAAAATAAACACGAGAAAAACTTTAATAAAATCAATACCTTTCCTGACTGATTTCTAGTTAATAAAATATAGTCAAGCACAAGTGTGTAAAGGTTTTTATATTCCTTGACAGAGACATTCCCTCTTGCTTAAACTGTTTGTAAAATAAACAGCAATGTGAGGCATACTGATGAAAACCAAATCGTTATTAATCATTGTAGTGTTAGTTGTTGTTGGAGCGTTTATCTATTTTACAAGTTACAATGGCATCCAAACTAAGGATGAAAACGTGGCAGCCTCATGGTCTGAAGTGCTTAATCAATACAAACGTCGGGCTGATTTAGTCCCGAATTTAGTCAATACCGTAAAAGGTTACACCACACACGAAAAAGAAGTTTTAACCCAAGTAACTGAAGCGAGAGCAAAAGTCGGAACGATTCAGATTAATGCTGATCAGTTAACCGACCCAGCTTTATTCTCAAAATTCCAACAAGCACAATCAGAATTGAGTACAGCATTAAGTCGCTTAATCGCAGTAAGTGAAAATTATCCAGAACTGAAAGCCAACACCCTTTATCAAGATTTAATGAGTCAGCTTGAGGGTAGTGAAAATCGTATTACTGTTGCTCGTGGACGATATATTGAAGCGGTACAAACATTTAATATCTATATCCGTAAGTTACCGACTAAATGGGTTGCTGATAGTCTAGGGAAACAACCAAAACAGCAATTTACGGTTGATGATGAAAAGCAAATATCTAATCCACCGGTAGTGAATTTTGGCTAATTATTATCGTGAAAAAATATTTCCTATGTAGCGTATTATTCATAGTCAGTTGGTTCAGTTATGGGCTGACTGACATTCCCCAATTTTCTCATCGTGTCATCGATACCACTAGAACATTAAGCGAATCACAAAAAAAGGCATTAGAAGCAGGCCTAATCGACTTTGAACAACCAAGGTCAGATGGTGCACAAATAGCCGTGTTAATGATCGCTAAACTCGATAATGAAACCGTAGAGCAATATGCGGATAGAGTCTTTATTCAATGGAAAATCGGCAAAAAAGGGCAAGATAATGGCATCTTATTACTGATTGTAAAAGATGATAAACGGATGCGCATTGAAGTAGGTTATGGTCTTGAAGGCACTATTACCGATTTAGTTGCCAGCCATATTATTCGAGAACAATTAGTGCCACAATTTCAACAAAATAACTATTATCAAGGTATTGATAATACATTATTGGTGCTGAAACAGAAAATTGATAATCCTAACCTAAAAGTGACTGATGATCAGGAGCAAAATCTCAATACATTATTGGCGGGAGACTTTGGTTTCAAGCTAATTAACTATGGACTCGTGTCATTTTTTATCTGTTTCTTATTAATCAGTTTATTTATCACTAGAGTCAGTGCTAAACGAAGTATAGGCACAGGTTTACTCAATGGTCTGTCTATTGGAGGGTTCACCTTATGGCAAGGCTATCCGATACATATCGCATTACCCCTATTATTTTTGGCTTTCGTTGTCAGTACGATTATGAGCGGTATTTTAACTGCTAGAGGTGGTAGCGGTGGTGATAATAATCGCCGTGGTGGTGGTTTTGGTGGGTCGGGTGGTGGATTCGGTGGTAGATCAGGAGGCTTTGGTGGTGGTGGTCGCAGCGGAGGCGGTGGTGCATCCGGTAGTTGGTAATTCAATGAATTCCCCTCAAAGCATCCAATTAAATATCAATGGCTAAAAATTAGTCAAGAAGGCTGTTGATTTTATTAATGTTTTTTTGTGTTTTTAATGTATGTAGAAGGGTAAGCAGATTTCCCCTGTCAATCTTAAACTAGGTGCGTTTTTTAGTGGAAAATAACTTTAGTTTATTTTATTTTATGATCTAAATCACAAAATTGAACATAAATTAAATTAGTAAATTATCAATTTAAGAATAACAAAGCCTGCCTATTACTTTATTTTCCTATCTTTATAACAAATTTCCTGTTGCTGATGGAAAAAGTCTCTATCCACATTGGTTCTTATTTCATTTACGCTTAAGTCATCCTTAAAACAATGATATGTACATAGATTATGAACCAAATAAAGTTTCGAATGATCGAAGATAATCTTGATCCAGAATTAGTTACTAAGCAAACTATTGAAATAATTAATGGCTGGCTATCTGAATGTCGCATTTTCCAAAATGATGTCCAAAAGGCAATGTTGTATTCTCACATTAAAGCTATGGTGGAAAGAGCAAAAACTTTGGAAAAGCTTCCTGAAGTCGATCCGACGCTTTTTGATGAAATTTCGGAAGAATCATTATTATTAGCACGTAAAACGGTAAAATTATTCAGTAATTTACCAATGGAAGAAGCTTATTTATTAGCGGTGCATTATGAAGTCGCTAAGGAAAACTAAGAAATACTAGACATTCTAAAATGAAAATTAAATAGGAGAAACATTATGACTGAAGTAGTTATTGTCATTGGCGATAGAATGGGAAAAGGACAAAAAATAGCAAATGGTATTAATTCTGTGGAAGGTTGCCGTGCCATTGTTATTCCTGGTATGGCTGCTGATATGAAATTGGGCGATGTGATGAATAAAGAAAATGCGGATTTAGGGCTTTCTTTTTGTGGTAGTGGTGGTGCTGGAGCGATTACAGCACAAAATAAATATGGTTATCCACAACGTCATGGTATGCGCTCTATCGAAGAAGGTGAAACAGCAATTAATGAAGGATGTAAAGTACTTGGCTTTGGTTTTATGGATACAGAAGAGCTTGGGCAACGTGTTGCAAAAGCGTTTTTGAAAAAATATCCACGTTGATAAGATGGAAGATCAGAATGAAAAAAAATCAACAGATGGTCGTAAAAGTAAAAGGTCATGGTGATTCTAAACAAAGAGCATTTGCTACAGCGTTGAGCCAGGTTCAAAAAGAGGTGCTTAAAAATACACATAATATTATGTTACGTATTGAACCACTTGATATTCAGGTTGTATCAGCAATAGAAAAGATAACCACTGAACGTTTTTTGTTTATCTTCTTACCAAGAAAAAAAACACTTTATGAAGTTACACTCGACGTATCTGTTGATATCAGTTTTATTGATCTAAGTGAAATTGAATTTAGCGCTAAATAACATAACGGAAAAGGAAAGTTATGGAAATTTTAATTATTGCATTGAAGTCTATTATTATTGGTGGGCTTTGTGGTTTTGGAGTCGGTGTTGGTGCTGCTCGTATGTTTCATGCACCAACTTATCAAGGTATGGGGGCATTTCGCACCTTAGGTGAGCTTAATTCTTGCGAAGGAGATCCTGCTGCTCATTTTTCTTTTGGCCTTGGATTTTTCTTTAATGCTTGGGCGTCATCGGTTGCGGCTGGATCTTTTACTCAAGATGTTGACCATCGTATCATTCCAAACTGGGGGGCTGCGCTGTTGATGGTAAAAAATCGTAATATTACCGAAACATTGCATGACCCGAAAAAAATGGCATTCGTGTGTACAATTGTTGGTGCGATTGTTGTGCTGTTTTTAAACACCACAACTTCGGCAATCCCTGATTCGTTGAAGATTACAGCAACTAAAGTACTTGTACCTGCTGCCAATTTGCTTGTAGCAACTGTCATGCCTGTTATCTTTTGGTTAGCAGCGTTAGATGCTGGGCGAAGAAGTGGCTTTTGGGGAACACTATTCGGTGGTCTTGCTCAGTTAATTATGGGGAATGCTGTACCTGGACTTGTATTAGGTATTTTGATAGGCAAAGGTGTGGATGATAGTGGTTGGAATCGTGTGATGAAAATTATGTTAGTTGCCGTCATTATCCTATTTGTTATGAGTGGTTATTTCCGTGGTTTTGATATGAAGATGATTAACTCTTTTAGAGATGGTTTATCTTATTGGTTTAAATAGTATAGGGAAAATGTTATGAATACAGAAACAACGATTAATAAAAGTTTTTGGTATGCCGATTGGTCATTCCCTATTATTTGTGGATTATTGTCTGCGGGGATTTTTGCAGGAACGCATACTTTTTATGTTTATGGTATTGGTGCATTTAATGAAATTGCTTTTGTCGCCATGCTTAAATCAGGAATGACAACAGGCGATTATGGTGCAGTGGCCGCTTTTGGTGCCAGCTTTTTGTTTGCTCGTGTCATTGAAGGGTCGTTAGTCGGTATATTAGATATTGGTGGTGCTTTACAGACAGGTATTGGTTTAGGTGTTCCTGCATTGCTTTTAGCAGGCGGTTACACGTTACCTGTCGAAAACTTTGTCGCTGCGTTGGCAACCGGTCTTGTTTTAGGAGTGTTGATTGGGTTTATTATTATTCTTATTCGTAAATTTACGCTAAATAGTGGCGGCGGATCAACATTTGGTGCTGATGTTATGATGGGAGCAGGTAATGCATCAGGAAGATTTTTAGGTCCAATGATTATTTTATCGGCGATGGTTGCTTCTATTCCAATTGGTATTGGTTCATTACTTGGTGCGCTCATCTTTTATGTATGGAAAAAACCGATCACTGGTGGTGCTATTTTAGGCGCTATGATTTTTGGTGGAATATTCCCAATTGTGTAATTTTAATACTCCTCTGTTATTGCCTAAATTACAGAGGATTTGGATTTAATTATGTATGATTTAGTGATAAAAAAAGCCAAGTTAATTGATGAATCGATCGTTGATATTGCAGTTCATTTAGGCAAGATTGTTGAGGTTAGTAAGAACATTACTAGGCAATCACAAAATGTTTTAGATCTACAGGCTAAACATTACGTCAGTGCTGGATGGATTGATTCTCATACTCATTGCTTTGCTCGTTCACCTATTTATTATGATGAACCTGATTTGATCGGAGTTAAGTCTGGTGTTACTTCAGTTGTTGATGCCGGTAGTGTTGGAGCGCTTGATGTTGATGAATTTTATCAATTAGCGCAACAGGCTCATACTCACGTTTATTCCTTTTTAAATATTTCGAAAATAGGGCTAATACGACAAAGTGAACTTGCCGATATGAGTGATATTGATGTGTCTTTGTTTGATTCAATACTGGACAAATATTCTAATTTTATTATTGGAATTAAAGTCAGAATGAGCCGTAGTGTTGTTGGTGAAAATGGAATATTGCCATTGATTAAAGCTAAAGATATGCAAAAGAAAAGTGGATTGCCATTGATGATTCATATTGGAAATAATCCTCCAGAACTTGATGATATTGCCGATCTATTAACAAAAGGAGACATTATTACTCACTGTTTTAATGGTAAGCCAAATCAAATTTTTGATAAAAAAAATAATCTTCGTGATTCAATCAAACGAGCTATTGAGCGAGGTGTAATTTTAGATATTGGTCATGGCGGTGAAAGTTTTAGCTTTGCTGTCGCTGATAGGGCTAAATGCCTTGATATTTACCCAAATACAATTAGCTCCGATATCTATTCTAAGAATCGTATTCAAGGACCAGTATTTAGTTTAGCTAATGTTATGACTAAGTTTATTTGTTTAGGCTATAGCAGGAAGAGAATTATTGATAGTGTTACAAAAAATGCGGCACAAATTTTGCATCTTGAAAATAAAGGAGAATTATCCATAGGCTATGATGCTGATCTCACTATTTTTGATATCAAACAAGAAATAGTTTCGTTATCAGATTCAGAAGGTGAAGTTCGTCAAAGTCATGAACAGTTTGTTCCTTTGGCATGTGTTGTAACTGCGAGTACAGGACATACTGTGCGTATTGAAATAACGGAAGAAGGTAGTAAAAATGGGCTTAAAATCTCAAACTGAAAAAGATATATATAGTAAATATCACTTAAAAAAAGTCATTAATGCTTCTGGTCGTATGACTATTTTAGGGGTGTCAACACCAAGACCGGAAGTAGCACAGACTGTATTACATGGTTTAAATGAGTATTTTGAAATTAAAGACTTAGTCGATAAAACGGGGCAATATATTGCTAAATTGCTCAATGTAGAAAATGCGGTTGTTGTATCATGTGCTTCAGCGGGTATTGCTCAAGCTGTTGCAGGAATAATTATCAAGGATGACTACGATCTGTTATTTAACTTACATTCATCAGACAAATCTGTTCCTCGAGAAATTATTATTCCTAAAGGTCATAACGTTAATTTTGGTGCACCGATTAGTACGATGGTTTCATTAGGTGGTGGTATTGTGGTTGAAGCTGGTTATGCTAATGAATGTAAACCAGAACATATCGAATCTTTAATTAATCCAGACACAGCGGCTATTTTATATGTTAAGTCTCATCATTGTGTGCAAAAAAGTATGTTATCAATTGCGCAAGCTGTTTGTATTGCCCAAAAACACAAAATTCCATTAATTGTCGATGCTGCAGCTGAAGAAGATTTGCAAACATATTATCAACAAGGCGCCGATTTGGTTATTTATAGCGGGGCAAAAGCGATTGAAGGACCAACAAGCGGTTTAGTTATCGGTCGTCAAGAAGCAGTCGAATGGGTAAAACTCCAGTCTCAAGGTATTGGTCGACCAATGAAAGTTGGTAAAGAAGGTATTTTAGGGTTAACTAAAGCCATTGAACTTTATGTTACCAAACCAATGCATGAAACAGGACAACAAATGGTAACTAAAATGACACCATTTATTGAAAATTTAAATGCACTTGATGGAATATCAGCCAAAGTCGTTTGGGATGGTGCTGGTCGTGATATTGCACGAACAGAAATAGCATTTGATGCTACCGTGATAGGTAAAACGGCAATTGAAATGATTGAGCTGATGAAACAAGGCGAAATAGCAGTGTACTTCAGAGAATATAAAGCCAATGAAGGTAAAGTTGATGCCGATGTTCGTAGTGTTACATCAGCACAACTCGATATTATTTACAACAAAATTAAAAATATTATTCAAGGAATAAAATAATGCAACTGACTCCCAATTATTATAATGATCGTGTTTGTTTAAATGTATTGGCTAATTCTATTGATAATGCTAAAGCTATTTATGAGGCGGCAAAAACACATGTTGTTGTTGGTGTTTTGTCTAAAAATTATCTAGATAATGCCTCAGCTATTGCCGATATGAAAAAATATGCTTTAGCGATCGATAATGCAATTTCGGTTGGGCTTGGTGCAGGTGATCCAAATCAGTCGATAATGGTTTCTGAAATTTCTGCTGTACTTCAACCACAACATGTTAATCAAGTTTTTACTGGTGTGGCAACAAGTAGAGCCTTATTAGGGCAAAACGAAACAGTAGTTAACGGATTAGTTTCACCAACAGGTAAAGTTGGTTTAGTTAATATTGCAACAGGACCGCTAAGCTCTAAATCTCCAGCAGCGATTGTACCGGTTGAAACTGCAATTGCTTTATTGAAAGACATGGGCGGAAGCTCAATAAAATATTTTCCTATGGGGGGCTTAAAGCATCAAGATGAATTTGAGTATGTTGCTAAATGTTGCGCAGAAAATGATTTTTATCTAGAGCCTACAGGTGGTATCGATTTAGATAACTATGAGTCGATCTTGAAAATTGCTTTAGACTCGGGAGTGAAAAAGATCATTCCTCATATCTATAGTTCTATCATTGATAAAGTGACTGGCGAAACTCGAATCAGTGATGTAAAACAGTTGTTATCAATTACCAAAAAATTAGTAGGATAAGAAATGTCATCTAAAGTGCTGTTTGCTTATCAGCGATTAGCGTATCTATTTGATACGATAAAAAATGAGACACTACCTCAGCAAGAGTTAGCAAATCGTTTTTCTGTGTCTACACGAACAATTCGGACTGATATTTCAGCACTTAATGACATTTTACGCGCTTATGGTGCTCAAGTTGAATATACCAAAAATATAGGTTATCAGCTTGTGGTATCTGATCCTAATTGTTATGCTACATTACCAATTACGCAACCAATAGAGCAGGTTCCAAGAACAAGTAAAGAGCGAGTTTCTGCTTTATTGATTGCTTTTTTAACTCAATCAAACTCTGTTAAATTAGATGATATTGCTGGAGAATGGTTTTTAAGTCGTAGTACTTTACAAAATGATGTTATTGAGGTTAAGCAATACTTAGATAAATATAATTTATCTCTTGAAAATCGACCTTATTATGGGATGCGATTGGTTGGTGAAGAATCATCTATTCGTGCATGTTTAACTGATATTCTGTGGCGACGTCATATGGTCGAAGATACTATAACGGTAGATAGACTTAGACAAACCATTTTGAATGATATCGACCTAAATTATCTTGAAAACATTTTACAAAATCAATTTGAACGTTTTGAATTAAAACTAAATGCTGAAGGGCAAGGATATTTACTTTATAGTTGTGCAGTTTCTATAACTAGAATTACTCAGGGATATGAACTCGTTGAATATCAAGTTGATAAAATAAATACGACTGTTATTAGTGCTGCTCGTGAAATTTCTGAAGGGTTTTCTTACTTTTTGGGTAGTGTCCTTTCTGATGCCGAATTTAACTATTTATGCGTACAAATTGCTTCCCGAACAATTATGGATTCGCCTAATCAAGCAAAAAGTTTGGCATTGGTTAATCATATTTTATCTTATATAAATGATTCTTATCACTATAATTTATGGGATGATAAAAAATTATATCAGGACATGCTAATCCATATTTCTTCAATGTTATCAAGGATTAAATATCAAATTAGAACAACTAATCCTTTATTGTATGAAATTAAACAATATTATCCATTTGCGTACGATATTACGTTGTCTGCACTTACTAATACAGAAAAGTACACTGAATTTAAAATGACAGAAGATGAAATTAGCTATTTAGCAATTCACATTGGCGTGGCATTAGAACGTAATTATAACGAAGGTCATGAAAGGTATGCTCAAATTTTATTAGTTAGTGAACTGGGTAATTCTACTCTAAGAATGATTGAGTCAAAAATTAAGCGAGATTTTCCTCATATTCAGATTAACCGTGTTCTTTCTTATAGAGAGTATGAGCAGCTTTTAGATATTGAAGAAGATTTTGTCGTATCAACAGTTCGTTTAACAGAAAAAAATAAACAAATAGTTAAAATTGCACCATTTCCCACACTTTATCAACTTGAACAGTTGGGAAGGCTTGCAATGATTGATCGAACTATGCCTTATATTATTGAGCGATTTTTTGATGAAAAATTTTTTCTTATTATCGATAAACCTATTACACAAAAAAGCCTTTTAAAAAAGGCGTGCCAACGACTTGAACAATCAGGTTATGTCGATGAAAATTTTTATCCTTCGGTGATTGAACGCGAAGCAATTGTTTCAACATTATTAGGTGAAAATATCGCTATTCCTCATACTGTTGGCCTATTAGCAAAAAAAACAATGGTAACAACGATTTTGGTGCCACAAGGTATTGCATGGAATAGAAATGAAATTGCACATGTTATTTTTTTGTTAGCAATTAGCAAAGATGAATATGAAGATGCTATGAGAATCTATAATTTATTTGTTAATTTTGTTAAGGAAAGAGCGACTAAACGTTTGTTAAATAGTAAAAACTTTGATGACTTTAGGGCCATTGTTAAAGATAGTTTTGGGCGATTATCATAGTATGTTTATAGGCCATAAAAATGCATGGTCTAAATTAAACTGTTTTACAATAATAAAATTACATAAATTTAAAATATATTAAGGTAATGCCAATATTTAAATTAAATTATATTATGATCTAGCATTGACGAAAACCTTATTTAAAGGTAATATGCGCGCCTTATGTATTGTGTTCTTTTTAAGAGACATAAGAATAACTTTAAGGTAGAATGCATATTCTATGCAAAATAAATTGCCATTAACAATTGACCCAATTAAGGCAGCACAAAAAAAGCTTGATTATGTTGGATATTATCCAATGCAAAGTGCGACAAGGGTTGAACGTCCAAAAAGTGATATTGAGTGTAGCTTATCTTTTTATTATGATGAGCAAAGGCTCTGTGTTATTGCAATTGATGCAAAAATCACGTTAGAGCAGATATGCCAACGTTGTTTTAAACCTTTTGTCACAGAAGTTCATGTGATGAATAAATTTAGTCCTGTTAAGAGCGATGCTCAAGCAGAGACACTACCGGAACATTATGAACCTGTTCTTATGAACGAGTTTGGTGAAGTAGATATATTAGCGTTACTTGAGGACGAAATTATTCTCTCGTTACCAATTGCGCCGGTACATGATAGTAAACACTGCGAAGTGTCAGAGGCTGATATGGTATTTGGTGATATTCCACTTGAAAATGAAAAACCAAATCCATTTGCAATTTTAGTTAGTTTAAAGAATAAGGGGTAATCCATGGCTGTTCAACAGAATCGTAAAACTCGTGCAAAACGTGGTATGCGTCGTTCTCATGATGCGTTGACCGTTGCTAATATTTCAGTTGATGAATCAGGTAAAACACATTTACGTCATCACGTAACCGCTGATGGTTATTATCGTGGTCGTAAAGTAATTTCTAAATAATTACTCTAAAATTAGAAATTATTAGGTGACATTTTGGATAGTCTAACCATTGCGTTAGATGCTATGAGCGGGGACTTAGGTCCTCGTGTTGTTGTTCCTGCTGCAATACAAGCACTAAATTGTTATCCAAACCTTTCTATTTTTCTGGTGGGCGATCCAACAGAAATTGGTCTTTTTTTGTCAAAAGAAAATACAAAGCTTATTTCTCAATATCAAAAAAATGAGCGCTTAATTTTGATCGAATCAACGTCCGTTATTACTAATGATATGAAGCCTTCTTATGCAATTCGTCATAGTCAAGGATCATCAATGAGAATAGCACTTGAACTGGTTAAAGATAACAATGTTCAAGCTTGCGTCAGTGCTGGTAATACCGGTGCACTAATGGGGCTTTCTAAATTACTTTTACACTCTTTAACTGGTATTGATCGTCCAGCTTTAGTTGCTACTATTCCAGCCTTAAATAATCAAAATACAGTTGTGTTGGATTTAGGCGCTAATGCTGAATGCGATAGTGATATGCTTGTGCAATTTGCCATAATGGGGCAAATTTTAGCTAAGACTGTGCTTAAGATTGAACATCCTCGGGTTGCATTGCTTAATATTGGTGAAGAAGATATTAAAGGATTGGATAAAATACGTGCGGCTGCTTCTATTTTAAAGTCAAATGATCAAATTAATTATATTGGCTATTTAGAAGGTAATGAACTTCTAACTGGTAAAACGGACGTATTAGTTTGTGATGGTTTTGTTGGTAATGTGACGTTAAAAACAGTAGAAGGATTAGTTAAAATTTTTATGTCTTCATTTAAGTCATCCTTTGGTCATAATTCATTATTAATGAAGATATTGAGTAAGTGGTTACAAAAAAAGGTGTCAAAAAATTTTGGTTATTTAGATCCCGGACGATATAATGGAGCTTGTTTGCTTGGACTTAAAAGTATTGTGATTAAAAGTCACGGTAGTGCCAATCAAAAATCATTTTTTGCAGCAATTGAACAAGCTATTTTAGCTATACAAACCAATATACCTGAGAAGATTGCAACGCGCCTTTCTTCTGCACTACCCAAGAGCGAATGATTAGATGTATACAAAGATATTAGGAACAGGGAGTTATCTTCCAAAACAGATAAGAACTAATGCTGATCTAGAAAAGATGGTTGATACCAACGATGAATGGATCACAACTCGTACTGGCATTAAAGAAAGACGCATTGCCGCTCCTGATGAAACTGTAACGAGTATGGCTTATCAAGCAGCGATTAATGCTATTAAGATGGCTGATATCGATAAGAATGATATTGGTATGATTATTGTTGCAACAGCGACTTCAGTTAATGCTTTTCCAAGCAGTGCAACAGAGTTACAAGCTAAATTAGCAATAGGTGATGTTATCGCATTTGATGTGTCTGCTGCTTGTTCGGGATTTGTTTATGCGCTAGATATTGCTGATAAATATGTTAAGAGCGGCGCGATTAAATATGCTTTGGTTGTTGGTTCTGATATGTTAACACGTGGTGTTGACCCAAATGATCGAGGAACCATTATTATTTTTGGTGATGGTGCTGGAGCTGTTGTTGTTGGTGCTTCAGAAGAACCTGGTATTATCGCTTCACATCTTCATGCCGATGGTCGTTATGGTGACTTATTAAAATATCCATATGTTGATCGTCGCGATATGCATGATCCTGTTTATATGACCATGCATGGTAATGAAGTATTTAAGATTGCGGTTAAAGAGCTTTCAAATTTAGTTGATGAACTTTTAACTGAAAATGCGTTTAACAAAGCGGATTTAGATTGGCTAGTACCGCATCAAGCTAATTTAAGAATTATTTCTGCAACTGCAAAGCGTCTAGATATGGATATGAGCAAAGTAATTGTTACATTAGATAAACAGGGTAACACTTCAGCAGCTTCTGTTCCGTGTGCCTTAGATGCAGGTGTGCGAGATGGGCGAATTCGACGAGGTCATCTAATTTTATTAGAGGCTTTTGGCGGTGGATTTGTTTGGGGATCTGCTCTAATTAGATTTTAAGTTATGCTTTATTTTTTATAATCAAGGATTTAATAATGACCAAATTTGCAATGGTATTTCCAGGACAAGGCTCACAAGCTGTCGGTATGTTAAAAGAACTTGCCGATGATTTTCCGATTGTGAAATCAACATTTGATGAAGCATCTGAAGTACTCGGTTATAATTTGTGGGATTTAGTACAAGAAGGTTCTGCAGAAGAATTAAATAAAACTTGGCAAACACAACCTGCATTGCTTGCTTCATCCGTTGCGATATTTAGGGTATGGCAAAGTGTTAATGGTGCTCAACCAGATTTTATGGCTGGGCATAGTTTAGGTGAGTATTCTGCATTAGTTTGTGCAGGTGTGATTGATTTTAAAGATGCCATTAAATTAGTTGAGTTACGTGGTAAATTAATGCAAGAAGCGGTACCAAGTGGTACGGGTGCTATGTATGCTATCATTGGACTTGATAATGATTCAATTCGTAATGCATGTGAGCGAGCCGCTCAAGGTCAAGTTGTTGCACCAGTTAATTTTAATTCACCTGGACAAGTCGTTATTGCTGGTAATAAAGAGGCAGTTGAACGTGCTGGTGTATTATGTAAAGAAGCTGGCGCAAAGCGAGCATTACCTCTTGCTGTTAGTGTACCTTCTCATTGTGCATTAATGAAACCTGCTGCAGATAAATTAGCCATTACATTAAATAATGTTGAATTCAGTGCACCAAAGTTTGCTGTTATCAATAATGTTGATGTAAAAGTTGAAACATCTGCAGAAAAAATTAAAGCGGCATTAATCGCTCAACTTTATAGCCCTGTGCGTTGGACTGAAACTGTAGAATATATGGCAAAACAAGATATAACACTTTTAGTTGAAATGGGACCAGGTAAAGTATTAACGGGCTTAACTAAACGTATTGTTGATACACTTTCTGGTATTGCAGTTAATGATAAAGCATCACTAGAAGCAGCATTAGAAAATACAAAGTAAAAAGAAAGAGGTTGTTATGAATCTATCAGGGAAAATTGCTTTAGTTACTGGTGCAAGTCGTGGTATTGGTAAAGCTATTGCGGAAAAACTTGTCTCTTGTGGGGCAACTGTTATTGGTACAGCAACCACAGACAAAGGCGCAGAGGCTATTAGCCAATATTTGGGCTCAAATGGTAAAGGTTTAACTTTAAATGTAACTGATGAAGCATCGATTGAATCTGTGATTAATACAATAAAAACGGAATTTGGCGATATTGATATTCTTGTCAATAATGCAGGTATTACCCGTGATAATTTATTAATGCGAATGAAAGAAGATGAATGGCAAGATATTTTAGATACCAACTTAACGTCTGTTTTCCGTTTATCTAAAGCGTTAATGCGCACAATGATGAAAAAACGTTATGGAAGAATTGTGACTATTGGGTCTGTAGTGGGTACAATGGGAAATGCTGGACAAGCTAATTATGCAGCAGCTAAAGCAGGATTAATTGGATTTAGTAAATCATTAGCACGTGAAGTTGCGTCACGTGGCATTACCGTTAACGTGGTTGCACCAGGTTTTATTGCAACGGATATGACTGATGCGCTAACTGATGAGCAAAAGGCTCTAACTTTATCTCAAGTTCCTGCTGGTCGTTTAGGGGAACCTACAGAAATTGCTAATGCCGTTGCCTTTTTGGTTTCCGATGAAGCATCTTACATTACTGGCGAAACTTTACATGTCAATGGTGGCATGTATATGGTGTAATTGGCTAGAATAGTGTAGAATAGGTCAATATTTTAGTTTTTTGAGTAAAAAATAAGCAGTTGGGTTGAAAAATGATTGGCATCTTTTTCAACATTTTATAAACTTACATTCACCGTCAATTTTGGCGATTTTTATAGGAAAAAAAAGAGTATGAGCACTATTGAAGAGCGAGTTAAGAAAATTATTGTTGAGCAACTTGGTGTGAAAGAGGAAGAAGTTAAAAATGAATCTTCTTTTATCGAAGATCTTGGCGCTGACTCTCTTGATACAGTTGAATTAGTTATGGCTTTAGAAGAAGAATTTGATACTGAAATTCCTGATGAAGAAGCTGAAAAAATTACAACTGTTCAATCAGCAATTGATTATATTACTGCAAATCAATAAGGTTAGCAGAGTTTTTATGATAGGCGGTCAAATGATCGCCTAGTTCGTATTTATATATTAAATTTTAAAATTAGCTTAAGTGCGAATGATAATAAAACTCGAAATTAGCATTTCATTGATTCAAATTTCATTTCAATCCTTTCCTGGAGGACAATGTGTCTAAACGCAGAGTTGTTGTTACTGGAATGGGCATGATATCTCCTGTAGGTAATACAGTTGAATCCACTTGGCAGGCTTTACTAGCTGGACAAAGTGGTGTTGAACTCATAGAACACTTTGATACAGCCCCTTTCGCAACGCGCTTCGCCGCAATGGTTAAAAACTTTAATGGTGAAGATTATAATATTTCACGTAAAGATGCTCGTAAAATGGATTACTTTATCCAATATGGTATTGCTGCGGGTATGCAAGCAATGCAAGATGCTGGCATTGAGATTACCGAAGAAAATGCAGAACGAATTGGTTGTGCTATAGGTTCTGGTATCGGTGGACTTGGGTTAATAGAAGAAAACCATAGTGCATTAGTTAATAGCGGACCACGTAAAATTAGTCCTTTTTTTGTGCCGTCAACTATTGTTAATATGATTGCTGGTCACTTATCTATTATTTATGGATTAAAAGGACCTAGTATCACTATTGCAACAGCATGTTCTTCTGGTGTGCATAATATCGGTCACGCGGCACGCATGATTGCTTATGGTGATGCTGATGCAATGTTAGCTGGTGGGGGCGAAAAGGCAAGTACTCCACTAGGTATTGGTGGTTTTGGTGCTGCGCGTGCTTTATCAACTAATAATGATAACCCTAAAGCAGCTAGTCGACCATGGGACAAAAATCGTGATGGTTTTGTTCTTGGTGATGGTGCAGGAATTATGTTTTTAGAAGAGTATGAGCATGCTAAAAAACGTGGTGCTAAAATTTATGCTGAAATTGTCGGTTTCGGTATGAGTGGTGATGCTTATCATATGACTTCACCGCCTGAAAATGGTAGTGGTGCTGCATTAGCAATGAAATGTGCAATTCGTGATGCAGGAATTACGCCGGAACAAGTGGGTTATATTAATGCTCATGGTACATCAACGCCTGCTGGCGATAAAGCTGAAACTCAAGCGGTAAAGAGTATTTTCAAAGAAAATGCTAATAAAGTGATGGTAAGCTCAACTAAATCTATGATTGGTCACTTACTTGGAGCAGCTGGCGCTGTTGAGTCAATTTTTACTGTCCTAGCATTGCGTGATCAAGCTGTACCACCAACGATTAATTTAGATAATCCTGATGAGGGATGTGATTTAGATTATGTACCACATACTGCTCGTCAAGTTCAAAACTTAGAATATGCACTTTGTAACTCATTTGGTTTCGGTGGAACTAATGGTTCGGTATTATTTAAAAAAATCTAAGTTTTTGTTATCCGTCGATAATGTTTTATCGGCGGTATATCTTTGATATAGGCGTTTTCATTTATCAAAATAATAATGGATCCTACCGTTGTTTTTTATCCAATTAGTGTTTGCCATTAAAGAGATAAGAATATTCCTACTGCCTATGTTATAATCTCGTATAATTTTTTAAGCATAATCATTTCTGGTAATTATGGCGGAACCAAAATTTATTCATCTTCATTTGCATAGTGATTTCTCAATGATTGATGGAATTGCTAAAGTAGGTGCATTAATAAATGAAGTGAGCAAGTTGCAGATGCCAGCATTTGCAATCACCGATTTTACTAATCTTTGTGGACTGGTTAAGTTTTATGGCTCAGCAATGTCAAAAGGCATTAAACCTATCATTGGTGCAGATCTCGCTATTAGAAGTTCTCAATTGCCTGATGATATTTACCGTCTAACTCTATTAGCAGCTAATAATCAGGGATATCAAAATCTTACTTTATTGATTTCTAAAGCCTATCAGCGAGGATATCTTGGAGATTTGCCTGTAGTTGATAATGAGTGGTTAATTGAGCATCGAGAAGGCTTAATTGTGTTAGCGGGGCGAGATAGTGATATTGGTATCGGTATTATTCGCAATAATCAAACTATTATTGATGATGCTATTCATTTTTACCTTCAAAATTTTAATGAGTACTTTTATTTCGAGTTAGTACGTACTAATCGAGTAAATGAAGAGTTGTTTATTCATCGTGCTATAAAACTAGCTGAACAATATTTATTACCGGTTGTTGCAACTAATGACGTTCGATTTTTAAAGTCTTCTGATTTTGAAGCTCATGAAATTCGAGTTGCAATTCACGATGGGAATACTCTTGAGGATCCATCACGGCCTAAGAATTATTCAGCAGATCAATATTTACGTTCTGAGCAGGAAATGTGTGAGCTATTTTCTGATATTCCTGAAGCGCTTGAAAATAGCGTTGAAATAGCAAAACGTTGTAATGTGTCTATACGGTTAGGTGAGTATTTTTTGCCTAAATTTCCGACTGGAGATATGACTACTGAAGACTTTTTAGTATATAAATCGCGTCAAGGATTAGAAGAAAGGTTAGAGTTTTTATTTCCGGATTCTGAAATTAGAAAACAAAGAAGGTCAAAATATGATGAGCGTTTAGAAACGGAATTGACGGTTATTAACCAAATGGGTTTTCCCGGTTATTTTCTCATCGTAATGGAATTTATTCAATGGTCTAAAGATAATGATATTCCTGTTGGGCCTGGGCGGGGATCTGGAGCTGGTTCCCTCGTTGCGTATGCATTAAAAATTACCGATTTAGATCCTCTAGCATTTGATTTACTTTTTGAACGTTTTTTAAACCCTGAACGTGTTTCAATGCCTGATTTTGACGTCGATTTTTGTATGGAAAAACGCGATCTGGTTATTGATCATGTTGCCGATATGTATGGACGAGATGCAGTATCTCAAATTATTACTTTTGGAACTATGGCTGCCAAAGCGGTAATACGCGATGTTGGTCGAGTCCTTGGGCATCCTTATGGGTTTGTTGATCGTATTGCGAAATTAATACCATTAGATCCAGGTATGACTCTAGCTAAAGCTTTTGAAGTCGAACCTCAGCTTCAGGAGTTATATGATAATAATGAAGAAATTAAATCATTAATTGACGTAGCTCGACAATTAGAAGGTGTAACCCGAAATGCAGGTAAGCATGCAGGGGGAGTTGTAATTTCACCAACTAAAATTACTGATTTTTCACCGATTTATTGCGATCCAGAAGGTCATCATCCAGTTACTCAATTTGATAAAAATGATGTTGAATATGCAGGGCTTGTTAAGTTTGACTTTTTAGGGTTAAGAACATTAACCATTATTGATTGGGCAATCAAAATGATTAATGAGCGCCAGCTACGAGAAAGTAAAGAAAAAGTCGATATAACTCGAATTCCTTTAGATGATGAAAAGTCTTTTGAATTATTATTAAAAGCCGAAACTACAGCAGTGTTTCAGCTTGAATCTCGAGGAATGAAAGACTTAATAAGACGTTTAAAGCCCGACTGTTTTGAGGATATGATCGCTTTAGTGGCTTTATTTCGTCCTGGACCATTACAATCAGGTATGGTTGATAATTTTATTGACCGAAAGCATGGTCGCGAAGAGGTTTCTTACCCTGATATTAAATATCAACATGAATCATTAAAACCTATTTTAGAGCCAACTTACGGCATTATTTTATACCAAGAACAGGTTATGCAAATTGCACAAACCCTATCGGGTTATACACTGGGTGGCGCTGATTTACTACGTCGAGCTATGGGGAAGAAAAAGCCTGAAGAGATGGCAAAACAACGTTCTGTTTTTAAAGAAGGTGCAGAAAAACAAGGCATTGATGGCGAACTTTCGATGCGAATATTTGATTTGGTTGAAAAATTTGCTGGATATGGTTTTAATAAATCTCATTCAGCAGCTTACGCGCTTGTTTCTTACCAGACTTTATGGTTAAAAACTCATTTCCCTGCAGAATTTATGGCTGCTGTTATGACTGCCGATATGGATAATACTGATAAAATTGTTGGTTTAGTTGATGAATGCTTAAGGATGGGATTAAAAGTTAATCCTCCTGATATCAATAGTGGCCTTTATCACTTCCATGTAAATGATAAAGGTGAGATCGTTTACGGGATTGGTGCAATAAAAGGTGTTGGTGAAGGACCTATCGAGGCGATTGTTGAAGCTCGTAATAGTGGTGGTTATTTCAAAAATATTTTCGAACTTTGTGCTCGAACAGACATGAAGAAAATTAATCGTCGAGTTCTTGAAAAACTGACTATGGCTGGAGCTTTTGATAAACTAGGCCCTCATCGAGCGGCAATTTTACATAGTATTAATGATGCAATGCAAGCGGCGGATCAATATGCTAGAGCTCAAAATATTGGTCAAGAAGATATGTTTGGTGTTTTGGCTGAAGAACCCGAACAAGTTGAACATGCTTATGCTGCGGTTCCTGAATTACCTGAGCAGGTTTTGCTTGATGGTGAACGTGAAGCTTTAGGGCTTTATTTAACTGGGCATCCTGTAACTCAATATTTAAAAGAATTAAATCGTTATACAGGTGGATTACGAATAAGTGAGGCTTCTCCTACTGGATGGGGAAAATTGGCAACCTTTGCGGGCATTGTTGTAGATGCGAGAATAAGAATTACCAAAAAAGGTAATAAAATTGGTTTATTTACTTTAGATGATCGTTCTGGTCGTATTGATGGCATGTTGTTTTCGGATGCCTTAGATAAATTTGGACATTTATTAGTAAAAGATAAAATTCTTATTGCTTCAGGTCAAGTTAGCAATGATGATTTTAATGGCGGATTTAAAATGTCTGTACGAGATCTTGTTGATTTGAAAGATGCTCGAGCTAAATATGTAAAAGGATTATCCATTACTTTAACTGAGAATGAAACTAATCAAGCAATATTACAGCGATTACAACAATTATTTGAGCCTTATAAAAATGGATGTGTGCCGATTCATTTATATTATCACCGAGATGATTTAGTTGTTAGAATACAATTTGGTACAACATGGAGAATTATCCCAGAAGATTCTTTAATTGTTGAATTAAAAACATTACTTGGTCTCGATCGTATCGAATTTGAGTTTGAATAAATAAAGCTTCATTTTAATAAATGTAGATAACTAGATTTTGGAAAAGTTGCAGTCTATTAATATAAATATAGGTGACTTTAATGAGTATTACATAGTAGAATTGGCTTAATTTTATCTTAAGAATTAAGCCGTATACTATGTTAGATAGTGTATTTTTTAAAATACCGAATAAATTAAGAGGCAATTACAAGCGTTATGAACAATTTTTTGGAATTTGAAAAGCCGATCGCGGAATTAGAAGCAAAAATTAATTCCTTAAAGAATATTGATTCGCAACAAGTTGAATTAGATATTAATTTAGATAAAGAAATCAAACAATTAAATAAAAAAAGTCGTGAATTAACAAAAAAAATATTTGCTAATTTAACTCCTTGGGAAATTGCGCAACTAGCTAGACATCCGAACCGCCCTTATACATTGGATTATATAAAGGAAATTTTTACTGATTTTGATGAATTAGCTGGTGATAGAGCTTATGCAGATGATAAAGCAATTGTTGGTGGAGTAGCACGTATTGATGGGCGAACAGTAGTGGTTCTTGGGCATCAAAAAGGACGAGAAACAAAACAAAAAATTTATCGTAACTTTGGTATGCCAGCACCAGAAGGCTATCGTAAAGCGTTAAGATTAATGCAATTGGCTGAACGTTTTAAATTACCAATAATTACTTTTATTGATACTCCAGGTGCTTATCCTGGCATTGGTGCTGAAGAACGTGGTCAAGCGGAAGCTATTGCACGTAACTTGAGAGAAATGTCACGCCTTAAGGTGCCTACTATTTGTACAGTCATTGGTGAGGGAGGATCTGGAGGTGCACTAGCTATTGGTGTTGCAGATAAAGTTAATATGCTTCAATATAGTACTTATTCTGTCATTTCGCCTGAAGGTTGTGCTTCTATCTTATGGAAGAGTGCTGACAAAGCATCCGTTGCAGCCGAAGCAATGAATATGACGGCAGATAAATTATTAAAGCTAAATCTTATTGATTCAATCGTACCTGAACCACTTGGCGGTGCTCATCGTGATTATACTGCTGTATCTGCTTCACTGAAAACACAACTACTTAGTGATCTTGATGAACTTGAAAATATGCAATTATCAGTATTGCTAGAAAGAAGATTTCAACGTTTAATGAACTATGGTTATGTAAGATAATATTACTTTGGAATATAATTATGGAAAAAGCGACGGGATTGCGACGTTTAATTAATGCAACCAAATATTCTTTGAAAGGTTTTAAATCAGCAATTAAATATGAAACAGCTTTTCGACAAGAATTAATTCTGTTAGTTATAGCTTATATAGTTGTAATGCTAATCGATTTTTCTATTTATGAACGTATTTTATTACTTGGATCGATTGGAGTTGTGATGATTACTGAGCTAATAAATAGCGCAATTGAGTGTGTAGTTGATCGCATTGGGTCTGAAAGACACGACTTATCTGGCCGAGCAAAAGATTATGGCTCGGCTGCTGTATTTTTGTCTTTATTATTAACTATTATTTTGTGGATTTATCTATTTTCTTGTCACTTTTCATCATAACTTTATATTTAGATATCGATTTTCCAGAAAATTTTTGGTAATAGTTTAATAGTAAACACTATTCAGGAACTAGCTCTCTAATGATGTAGTTTCCTGTTTTTTCAATGTCTAATATCGTTTTTAGCCATGGCAAAATTGTACGCATTTGTTCGTGTAATTTCCATGGTGGATTAATTACTATCATTCCTGAAGCCGTCATGCCTTTTTGATTATTATCTGGTTTTATTGCCAGCTCAAATTGTGAAACTCGTTTTATGCCTGAGTTAACAATATTATCAATCATTTTTTGCGTTTGTGTACGAGATACCACAGGATACCAAATTAAGTAAACTCCTGTTGCAAAACGTTTATATGCTTCCAATAATGCTACAGGTATTTTTTGATAATCGTCTTTAATTTCATAAGAAGGATCAATCAATACTATTCCACGACGAGATTGCGGAGGTAATTTTGATTTTAATTGGACAAAGCCATCTTCACGTAAAACTTTTGTTCGTTTATCTTTGCTAAATTCTTGCTTTAGTAAAGCATAATCAGTTGGATGTAACTCAGTAAGGTTGATTTTGTCTTGCTTACGTAATAATTGTTTTGCTATTAGTGGTGAGCCAGGATAATATTTCAATTCATCAAAAGGGTTGTAACGTTTAAGTATCGATATATAAGTATTAATTAATTCTGGAATATTAGATTGTTGCCATAACAAATTAATTCCAGATAGATATTCGCCTGTTTTTTCAGAGTGCTCACTTTTTAATAAATATCGGCCTGCACCTGAGTGTGTGTCTAGATATAAAAAAGGCTTTTCTTTTTCTTTTAATGATTCAATGCATAGTGTCAATACTATATGTTTTAAAACATCTGCATGATTACCTGCATGATAACTATGGCGGTAGCTTAGCATTCGAAATTTACTCTCTTTTGTTCGTTTTTTGTATATAAAAGATTATTAATCCTAAACAAAGAAGATAAGGCATCTTCATTAATTCTTCAATGAGATCTTTTCGCTCTTTTTGTTATAACTAAAAATTCATGTCTAATACGGCGGTGTCGGCTATACCTAAGAATAAAAAAGCAAAGAATATATGCCAAAATGGTATTTTTTTACATTTGTAGCAATGAGAAATTTCCCGGTGAATTATGGGTAAACATATAGTTAGTATTGGAACTGCTATTAATATACTAGCAATAAGCTTATAATAAAAACGTGGTACCTCAGGAAAAAAGTCTCGTCTCCAGCTAATTCCATAACCCAAAAGCATGAGCCACTAGAAAATTGTCCAAATCCAAAATCTATTAAGTTTAGAATGTTCAGATACTTGTTTTACATAATAATAGGTATAACAGCACATAAATAATAAAAAGAGTGATAATTAATAACGAAATTTTGTAAAAATAAAAATCTAACTTACACATACAGTATTTCTTAGAATTAAATAGTGTCTTTAATTTTGAGCATAGTACCGCATTTGCGACATAAATAACTAGTTTTATTATTTTGTATTTTGTTGTGTCTTATCGAAGTTAAATGATGTTGTTGACAATTACAGTAGTATAAATAAGTATTGCGTTGAACGGGAAAATGGTGAGTTGTCGTTGGATTTTTTCCTAATATTTCCGACATAATATATTTCCATTCTTTACCGTGTGGTTTTACTTTACCAAACTCTTTAAAAACAAGGAGATGAGCTAGTTCATGAGGCACAACTTCCTCAATAAATTGAGTCCCATTATTTAGCAACATAATCGAATTAAGCTGAATTTCCCAGAGTGTTAGAAGGGCACTACCAGCAATACTGCCTTTAGGCTTATAAACAATTTTAGGATCTCTATATTGGGAATGTAGGCGTTGATTGGCTTGTAATAAGTGACCTCTTAAACAAGCCATTACTTGATTATGTAAATAAATTGGTATGCGTTTATAATCCTGCTGCATCACGTAGTAGTGCCGCTTTATCAATTTTTTCCCAAGGGAATACATCTCGACCAAAATGACCATAACTTGCTGTTTGTTTATAGATTGGTTGAATTAGATCAAGCATTTGAATCAATCCATAAGGCCTTAAATCAAAAAATTCTTTAATAAGTGATACAATTTTATCGTGATGGATTTTTTCTGTGCCAAAAGTATTAACATAGATTGATGTAGGATTAGCAATACCAATGGCATAGGATATTTGTAATTCACATCTGTCAGCGAGTCCTGCCGCAACAATATTTTTGGCAACATAACGTGCGGCATAAGCTGCTGATCGGTCAACTTTTGATGGATCTTTTCCAGAAAAAGCGCCACCACCATGATGTGCAGCACCACCGTAAGTATCCACAATGATTTTTCTTCCAGTTAGTCCACAGTCCCCCATTGGCCCACCAATAACAAATCGCCCAGTTGGGTTAATAAAGTATTTTGTTCTTGATGTTAACCATTCAGGTGGTAATGTTGGCTTAATGATTTCTTCCATGACTGCTTCATGTAATGCTTTTTGTTCAATATCTTCTGAATGTTGGGTTGATAAAACGATTGTATCAACACCTTTTATCTGACCGTCTTGATAAATTAATGTGACTTGACTTTTGGCATCAGGTCTTAACCAAGGAAGTGTGCCATTTTTTCTAACTTCTGCTTGGCGGCGCATTAAATCATGAGCATAACTTATAGCCGCAGGCATTAAATTTGGCATTTCATTTGTAGCATAACCAAACATTATACCTTGGTCACCAGCACCTTGTTCTAGAGGATCGTTTCGATCAACTCCTTGATTGATATCTGGAGATTGTTTGCCAATAGCATTAAGCACCGCACATGAATTTGCATCAAATCCCATTTCTGAACTGGTATAACCAATATCATTAATTGTTTTTCGAGTTAATTCTTCAATGTCTACCCAAGCTGAAGTAGTGATTTCACCGCCAACTAAAGCCATACCTGTTTTTACGTATGTTTCGCAAGCAACACGTGCTTTGGGGTCTTGTTCTAAAATTGCATCAAGTACCGCATCAGATATTTGATCGGCAATTTTATCTGGATGACCTTCCGAAACAGATTCTGAAGTAAATAGAAATTCTGACATAGAATACCTTCTTAATTTAATTCTTGCATAACGCTTGAAATATATTATTTAGCCTTAGTATATATATTTATTTTAGCAGTTTTACCATCTAGACGTCTAGCCCATAATTTATAGAGTAAAATACAATATTAGCTTTGGTAAAATACTTGCATTAATTTTTAATCAATTTACGATATGACGCGTTTATAATTTACTATTTAATTTACTATAGCTAAGATGAATATCGTAAAACAATCGCCTTCAGTGTTAGTGTTTGATTCAGGTATTGGTGGTTTATCTGTTTATAATGAAATTTATAATAAAATACCTAATGCACACTATATCTATGTGTTTGATAATGAAATGTTTCCTTATGGAGATAAATCATCAAATTTTTTAATTAATAGAGTGAATACTGTAATTGAGGCTGTTACTAAATTTTATCCAATTGATTTAGCAGTTATTGCTTGTAATACAGCTAGTACTATTTGTTTGCCTAATCTGCGCTCTAAATTTTCTTTTCCTATTATTGGAGTTGTACCAGCGATTAAACCCGCTAGCTTACTTACTAAAAATAAATGTATAGGATTATTAGCAACAAAAGCAACTGTTGAAAGAACTTATATAACCGATTTAATAGAGCAATTTGCCTCGCATTGTACTGTTAAATTGTTAGGGTTATCGGAATTAGCACTCATAGCCGAAAATAAATTACAGGGTATTACTGTAGATATGAAACAATTAAAAGAATTAATGCAACCTTGGCTTAGGTTACAAACAATTCCGGATACAATAGTTCTAGGTTGTACGCATTATCCTTTCATTAAAACAGAATTACAGATGATTTTTCCTCAATCAAACTTAATAGATTCAGGTCATGCGATTGCAATACGGGTTTGTAATTTGCTAAATGATAAATATAAACTGGACCGAATAATTCCTTCTACGTCTAAAAATATTGTATTAAGCACAGTTTATACTCAGTCTGTAGAAAAGTTGATTAAAAAGTTGTCTGATTATAATCTTCATAAATATCATACTATTAATATTTAACTTGTTTAAAAGTCACGCTACCGATTAAATGTTTGAAATTTTTTGCTTGCCAAAAAAAAAGAAGTCTCTATAATGCGCACCCACTGACACGCAGTCAGCATAAAGCAGGCGGCGAATAAGGTTAGTGAACAAGGTCAAAAATTTTAAAAAAAGATCTTGACGAATAAAAAAG
>NZ_WTFA01000069.1:0-249 GCF_009795755.1 Gilliamella sp. Pra-s60
TGGCAATTATCTAAAACAGGTGTATCCAGTGCACACCCATAACCCCGATAAAATGCAAGGTATTATTTTTGAACGTATGGAAAGTATTGGTACTGCTGGTGTCGCCAGAATATTGGAAGGATATCGCTGGCAGGATGACGTCACTTTAAAAATTCAAATGAAAGCGCGTAATGGCTTATCTAAAAAGTACGATGCAGATCGTCAAAGATCTCCCCACTTGTATGGTAATAACGTGCCCCAAAAATTAGC
>NZ_WTFA01000070.1:0-235 GCF_009795755.1 Gilliamella sp. Pra-s60
GTTGATAGTCCCATCACTAATTGGGTTAATGCGCTGATGTTTTGTTTTTCAGCTTCAGTGAGGTCTTTGATGTCTTTTCCACCATAGAGGTTATCTAAGATGACTTTTGACGCTAGCTCGCCGCCTACGGCACCGGCTCCCCCTGCGAGTCCTGAGTTGCCTTGTAATTCCGCTACCACCGCACCCAGTATCGCATGCGATACTAATCTTGCTGTTTCATTATCACTCTCCCAGT
>NZ_WTFA01000009.1:0-95449 GCF_009795755.1 Gilliamella sp. Pra-s60
CGAACTCAGAAGTGAAACGCCGTAGTGCCGATGGTAGTGTGGGTATTACCCATGTGAGAGTAGGGTGCCGCCAGACTTTTAAATATAAATAAACACACCAAATACGGTGGAGCGGTAGTTCAGTTGGTTAGAATACCTGCCTGTCACGCAGGGGGTCGCGGGTTCGAGCCCCGTCCGTTCCGCCACCTTATTTAGGGGCGTAGTTCAATTGGTAGAGCACCGGTCTCCAAAACCGGGTGTTGGGAGTTCGAGACTCTCCGCCCCTGCCAAAAAATAGCTATTTTGATTCAATTTTGTTCGCTTGATTACTTTTATTTATATAAATAAAAAATTTTTGTTTACAGATTGACTTAGTTAATTATAATTCCCGCCAACTAATTTTAAAACTAAAGGGGATAAAGCATGACTGATAGTTTTGTGAGCCAACAGCGATTTTTTGATAATAAAAATTATCCAAGAGGGTTCTCTCGTCATGGGGATTTTACCATTAAAGAAGCACTTATTTTAGAAAAACATGGTTGTGCTTTTAGAGATCTTGATACAGAAGTAAAAAAACCAGCTACAGCTGAAGAAAAATCATTTTTAGCAGTTTGTAGAGGAAAAAAACAGGCATCGACCGATTTTGAAAAAACATGGTTAAAATACCTTTCCCGAATAAATAAGCCAAAACGTTTTCATACATTATCAGGCGGAAAACCACAAGTTGATGTAATTGATGATTTTGTTGACACTGATGACTAATTCGTTAACCAATATTTTTGTGTAATTGAATTAGTAATCTATCCATAGAACGATAACTTAATGCTTCTGAAATATGTTTTCGTTCTATATTATTTGAGCTATCTAAATCCGCAATGGTCCTTGATACTTTTAATATTCGATGCCATGCTCTAGCGGATAGGCCCAATTTAATCAGTGCCTGTTCTAGGTATTCACTATCTTCATTTGATAATTTACAATGACATTGAATCTCTTTTGCACTTAATTGACTATTTAGTTTATTACTTCTTTTAAATTGAATATTTCTTGCTTGTAGAACTCGTTGTTTTATTGTTTCAGTTGATTCTGCTGTAATTGTTTTTTGACTTAATGTTCCTTTGGGTAATAATGGAACTTCAATGGAAATATCAAATCTGTCAAGAAATGGTCCTGATAATCGATTTAAATATCGAATAGTTTGTTGCGGAGTCGTTCTATTATGAGTCCCTTGATAGTGCCCTGTTGGACTTGGATTCATAGCAGCTATTAGTTGGAACTTTGCTGGAAATTTTATTTTTGCATTCGCTCTTGAAATAATAATTTCACCTGATTCAATTGGTTCTCTTAAAGCGTCTAATACTTTTCTGTTGAACTCAGGCAATTCATCTAAAAACAATATCCCATTATGAGCTAGTGAAATCTCTCCTGGTTTAGGGATTGTTCCTCCGCCAACTAGCGCTGCAGCTGATGCGCTATGGTGTGGCGATCTAAAAGGTCTCTTACGCCAGTTCTTAATTGTCCCATTTGGACTAACTAGACTTGTTATTGCTGCACTTTCAAGTGCTTCTTCATCTGATAATTGTGGTAATAAAGATGTTAAACGAGTAGCTAACATTGTTTTACCTGTTCCTGGAGGGCCAATTAATAATAAATTGTGTCCTCCTGCTGCCGCAATTTCTAATGCTCTTTTGGCGTGTTCTTGTCCGATTATATCTTGTAGACAGGCCAAGTTATTATCAACATCTTGATATTCACGATATTGAACACTTGGTAAATCAATCTGATTATATAAATATTGGCATAATTCTAATAAATTGCTAGTAACCAATGTATTATTTTCGTGAATCAAAGAAATTTCAGATTGGTTTTCAGCTGAAATAATTAAGGTACGTTTATTCTTTTTAGAAGAAATAGCAGCAGGAATAGCCCCTTTTACTGCTCTGATATTTCCAGACAGAGCTAATTCACCTAAAAATTCATAATGTAATAAATTTTCTGTTGGAATTTGTTCCGTTGCGGCAAGAATAGCAATAGCTATAGGTAAATCGAAACGGCTTCCTTCTTTTGGTAGATCTGCCGGAGATAAGTTTACTGTTATTTTTTTAGCTGGAAAAGTAAAACCGCTATTAATAATAGCACTTCTAACTCGATCTTTAGCTTCTTTAACAGTTGCTTCAGGTAGTCCAACTAAAACAAAGCCAGGCAAGCCATTACTAATATGAACTTCAACGTTTATTAAAGGAGCCTGTATTCCAATAGATGCCCGAGTATAAATAGTTGCAAGAGACATAATTTTCAATCATTAACTTGTTTAATAGTATAATTATGATATTAGAAAATATCTATTAAACTATTAAATCATCTAATTAATGGGAGCTAGCACACAATAAATGATTTGATTTTGTAATAATTTCAAATCTTTTTATTTAAAATCAGCTTTGAAATAAATAATGATATAAAAAATATGCAAGTATTACTTAATACTATTGATGGTCCTGTTGGTGTGTCATAAATAAATGAAAATATTAGTCCAGAAATAACTGATAACATACCTATTATTATTGCGATTAATGCCATTGCTTCTGGATTCTTTGAATAATATTTTGCAGCAGCAGCTGGAATGATAAGCAAAGATGTTATAATCAATGATCCAACAAATTTCATTGCTAAACCTATTGTTAACGCTAATAGTAGTGTTAAAAGTAATTTTATGAGCTTTAAATTGACACCATGAGTGAAAGCTAATTCTTCACTCACAGTAATAAATAAAATATTATTCCATTGCCAAAATAGCAAAGCGCCAATAAATATCACACAAACAGTAATTTGATAAAAATCTGAATATGTTACTGATAAAAGATCTCCAAATAAGTATCCGATTAAATCAATACGAATATTTTTCATTAGGCTAATTACTACTAAGCCAAGTGATAATGCGCTGTGGGCTAAAATACCTAATAAAGTATCGATTGGAAGTTGTTTTTGAGTTTCTAACCACAGTAACCCTAAAGCTAATAAAATTGTCACAAAAATGACGGCATAAAATAAATTGATTTTTAATAAAAAACCAAATGTTATTCCCAGCAAAGCAGCGTGTGATAATGTGTCGCCAAAATAAGACATCTTTCGCCAAACAACAAAAGTACCTAAAGGCCCTGTTATACAGGATAGACATAACCCTGTTAATAAAGACGGTAATAATAATTCAATCATTATTTTTTCCATAGCTAGGCAGAATAGTTTGCCTTTTATTGTTTAATAGACGTTTTACAACAATCATGTTGGTGATTATGATGATGTTTATAGACAGCAATTTGTGGTGTTCCATGTTGGCCAAAAAGTGAAATAAATTCTGGGGCATTAGAAACGATAGCTGGTGTACCAGAACAACAGACGTGATGGTTTAAGCAAATGACCTCGTCCGTTTTTGCCATTACTAAATGAAGATCGTGAGAAACCATTAAAACACCACAATTAAACTCTTGTTTTGCATCAACGATTAAATCATATAACAACTCTTGTCCATTAACATCCACTCCTTGAGTCGGCTCATCAAGAATTAATAATTGAGGCCGCTTTGCCAGGGCTTGTGCTAATAATACACGTTGTAATTCACCACCTGATAATTGATGCATCGATTTATTGAGCAAATAGTCAGCTTTTACCATTAATAATGTGCTGAGAATATCTTCGTTATTTAATTGCCTATTTAAGCGCATAAAGCGTTCTACGGTAATAGGAAGCGTTGAGTTTAAATTGATTGATTGTGGTACATAACCAATCGTTAAATTAGGTGTACGCGTTATTGTTCCTGATGTATATGGAATCAACCCCAAAATAACTTTCACAAGGGTTGATTTACCTGCACCATTAGGTCCTAGTAATGTAATAATTTGATTAAGATAGATTGCTAAGGAAATATCATATAATATTTTTTGATGGTTAATTTCCACCGAAACTTTATGTAGTGAAATTAGTGGAGTCATATTATTGAGAACCTTGCTTACAAATATGTTATGTTATATTATAACAATAAAATAATTGTATTCTATCATAATTTATAAATTATAGGATAATGGTGTGAAAAAAAATATTCTACGAAATAATAGGCGAACTTCCTTATTCTTTATAATATTGGGTTTGTTAGTGTGTATTCAGTGTATAACTAATTATGCTAACGCAAAAGTTATTTCGTCTGTAAAACCAATAGGATTTATAGTAGAAGCAATCGCTTCAGGCGTTACAGATACAGATGTTTTACTTCCTGATGGTGCATCTCCACATACTTATTCTTTAAAACCGTCTGATCTGGTTAAGCTTAAATCAGCGGAGCTTGTGATTTGGGTTGGTGAGGATATGGAAAATTTTATGCCAACAATATTGAAAAGTATTGATAAAGAAAAACAAATTGAATTAATGGCGATACCAGAAATTAAAGGACTACTTAGAACTAGTCATGATATTCATGAGCATGAAGCTCTTCAAGCTCATGATGCGCCTGATCAAGATCATCATGGTGAATATGATGAGCATATTTGGCTTTCACCTAAAATTGCTAAGGTTATTGCACATTCGATCCACGACAGACTTATTACCTTGTATCCAAATAAAAGAGCGTTGATTGATGAAAATCTAGCCGAATTCATCATTAAGCTTGAAGAAACAGAACAAAACATTGCAAAAAAAATAATTACCGTACAAAATAGAGGGTATTTTGTGTTTCATGATGCCTATGGGTATTTTGAGACTCAGTTCGGATTGAAAAAACTAGGCAGTTTTACTATAAATCCAGCAGTTCAACCAGGTGTTCAGAAAGTTTATGCTATTCAGCAAGAGCTCAAAGAACACCAAGCAGTATGTATATTTCGAGAACCACAGTTTAGCCCTGCTGTTATTGAAAAATTAGTGAATGGAACAGATGTACGAGTTGGAGAATTGAATCCATTAGGAACGGGTATTGCTCTTTCCAAAGATGCATATTCACAATTTTTATTAAAATTAACAAAGCAACTGTTGGATTGTTTAGATAAAAACTAGTTTTAGTAATAAATAGTTAAGGTTAATTTTGGCAAGAAAAATAAAATCCTCTGATATTGGAAAAAGTAGTTTTAAATTTCCCTATTTTTCAGTATCGGGAGGACTTTTTATTGTTATCTTATTTTCTGTTTTGTGGCGTCCACTCAATTTGGATAGAACCGTTTATGTTCCTTTAACACCTCAAGCTGAAACTACGGTTAATGACAATACACAATCCTCTACTACAGATGATGAAAAAGTTGAGATAGTAAATGGAAAGCCAGCTGTTGTTACTGAATCATCAGATGATCCTGAAGATGAAATCGCTAAAGACGAATTAGATGACATTGTTGATGATAAAGATAACTCTGTACAATATACTATTGTGCGTGGTGATACCCTGCATGATATCTTACTTCGTTATAATGTTAATCGAAATGATATCTATCAGTTAACGACAAAATTTAAGCAACTTGCAAATTTAAGAATAGGTCAGCAGGTTAGTTGGACAACTGATGATAATCATAATTTGCAAACGTTTAGTTGGACAATTTCAAGTAATAACATTCGGATTTATGAAAAATCGGGGGATAAATTTGTAGAAAGCTCCGAGACAGTGGAGGCAGTCCCACAAGATATTGTTATAAAAGGTGAAATAAAGAATAGTTTTGTTTCTGATGCTCGAAAAAGCGGGCTAACAAGTAATGAAATAGCTATTATAACTCGTGCTTTACAGTGGCGCTTAGATTTTCGTCGATTACAAATTGGGGATAAGTTTTCAGTTGTTTTAACGCGAGAAATGCATGGTAAAAGTTTATCCAATAGTCAGTTGCTAGGTGTTCGCATTAAGAATGGAACTAAAGATTATTATGCTATTTTAGCTGATGATGGTAAATATTATGACATCAATGCTAATAGCTTATCCCAAAGTTTTTTCCGTTACCCTTTAGCAAAAAAAGCGCGTGTATCTTCTGGATTTAACCCTCGCCGTTTACACCCAGTTACAGGGCAAATAGCCCCACATAATGGTGTTGATTTTGCGGTATCGCGTGGTACACCTGTATTATCGGTTGGTAATGGCGAAGTAGTAATTGCAAAGTATAGTGGTTCAGCGGGTAACTATATTGCTATCCGGCATGGACGACAATATATGACAACTTATATGCATTTGGATAAAATCTTAGTCAAACCAGGCCAACAGGTTAAGCAAGGTGATAAAATCGGATTATCAGGAAACACAGGCCGTTCTACTGGGCCTCATTTGCACTTTGAATTACACATTAATAATAAACCTGTTAATCCTTTAACGGCAAGCTTACCTATTTCGGAAGGATTAACTGGTAAGTCGAAGAAAGCATTTTTATCAAAAGTTAAAAATATTAGCTCACAGTTAACATTTTAAATTTATGTGCTTTTTTATAATTAAATGTGCAATTTCCTGAGCTTTTTTACCAAAATAAGGGCAAGGTATCCCTAAAAAATTGTGTTATTATAGGCTAATTATTATTGAATAATAAATGTTAGGTGCAGTTTGAACACATCAACTAAAACAACAAAAAAACGATCTTCAAAAAAAACTAAAAAAAATAAAAATTCTACACTTTGGCGAAGATTTTTAGCATTACTATTTAAGTTATTTCTTGTCTTAACCTCTGTAGCTATTATTTATGGTATTTATCTTGATCAACAAATCAAAGAGCGAATCGACGGAGATGTTTGGGAATTACCTGCAGCAATTTACGGACAAATTATTGATCTTGAACCTGATAGTGAACATAGCCTAAACGATGTAGTTACAATATTGATTGGCGCACAATATCGCCAACAAGAAGCTAAAGCCACTCGTCCTGGTGAATTTATTGTAAGTAATGATGCAGTGGAAATTTATCGTCGTCCTTTTACCTTTCCTGATGGAGAAGAACAAGCATTTCGTGTCAAAATTACGTTTTATGACAATCGTATAGATCGTATCACCAATCTAGATACCGGACGCGATTTCGGATTGCTTAAAATTGATCCAAAATTAATTACTATGATGCGCTCGCCAAATGGTGAACAGCGTTTATTTGTACCATTAAAAGAATTTCCTCATTCATTGTTACAAACATTAGTAGCAACAGAAGATAAGCGGTTTTACGAACATCATGGCGTAAGTTTATATTCTATTGGTCGTGCTATTTTTGTTAATTTAACAACAGGTCGTACCGAAGGAGGTAGCACCTTAACTCAACAAACAGTTAAAAACCTTTTTTTAACTAACGAACGCAGTTTAAGCCGTAAAATACGTGAAGCCTATATGGCACTAATTTTGGATGCTCGCTATAGCAAAGAACGTATTTTAGAACTTTATTTAAACGAAGTTTATTTTGGACAAGCAGGTAGTGAAGAAATTCATGGCTTTCCATTAGCAAGTCTTTACTATTTTGGTCGTCCAGTTAATGAGCTTACATTAGATCAGCAAGCAGTACTTGTAGGTATGGTTAAAGGTGCTTCATTATATAATCCTTGGACACAACCACAACAAGTTATTGAGCGCCGTAATGTGGTTTTAAAACTTGCACAGCAACAAGGTATTATTGATGATGAGTTGTATAACTTATTAAGTCAGCGCCCACTATCAGTTTTACCCAAAGGGGGCGTGATTTCGCCACAACCAGCATTTATGCAAGTTGTTCGTAATGAGCTTAGAAAACAATTAGGAAGCAAAGCGGATCACTTGTCAGGTATGAAAATTTTTACTACCTTTGATCCGGTTGCTCAATCTTCTGCAGAACAGGCAGTAACCAATCAAATTGAAAATCTTCGAAAATCAACTAATAAAGAACTACAAGCTGCAATGGTTATTGTTAGTCGAGAAACAGGGGAAATTCGTTCAATTATAGGTAGTGCTGAACCTCGTTATCCTGGTTATAACCGTGCTTGGTTAATGCAGCGTGCAATTGGTTCATTAGCTAAGCCATCAACTTATTTAACCGCTCTCGGACAGCCGGATCATTACCAACTTAATACATGGCTTAATGATAGCCCGCTATCTATTAAGCTTGATGGTGGAAAATACTGGGAACCTAAAAATTATGATCGTAAATTCCGCGATCGTGTTATGTTAGTGGATGCTTTAGCGCTTTCACTTAATGTCCCTACTGTTAATTTAGGTATGGAATTGGGGCTTGATGCAACAAAGAATACTTTACAATCGTTAGGAATACCTTCAGAGCGTATACCGAACTTACCATCAAGATTACTTGGTGCCTTAGAATTAACACCGCTAGAAACTGCGCAGATGTTCCAAACGATAGCTAATAATGGTCAACGTTCTCCACTTTCTATTTTAAGATATGTATTGACAGATAAAGGAGAGTTAGTTTATCAAAGCTACCCACAACAGCTTCAGGCAGTATCTCAACAATCGGCTTATTTAACCACTTATGCTATGCAACAAGTGGTTAATTCAGGGACATCTCGTTCATTAAAAGCTAAATACGGCTCGTTTAATTTAGCTGCTAAAACTGGTACAAGTAATGACTCTCGTGATAGTTGGTTTACCGGAATTGATGGTAAAAATGTTGCTGTTATTTGGATTGGTTTAGATGATCATTCTCCTATGAAATTAACAGGAGCAACTGGAGCCTTAAAAATTTATAGTGAATATCTACAAAATAACCCGCCCAAAAAATTAATATTACCATTACCTCAAAATATATTTATGGCGCCTATTGGTAGTGATGGGCAGTGGCAATGTGATGGGAGTGGCGTTCGCTCTTTACCTGTATGGACAACTAACCCTCAAAATCTATGTGCTGGCAATAATCAATTAATGCCTGCTCAGCAAGCGCCAACTTGGGTTACTGACCTATTAAATAACTAGGTGAAACAATATGCCTGAATTACCAGAAGTTGAAACAAGTCGCCGAGGTATTTTGCCGTATCTAAAGGGACAGATTATCGACAAAATTATTGTTCGACAGCCTAAATTACGTTGGCCTGTTGATAGTGCTATAAGTAATGTGAACGGGCAAGTTATTTTAGATATCAAACGTCGTGCAAAATATTTATTATTACAGTTACCCAACAATTGGATAGTGATTCATCTTGGAATGTCTGGTAGTTTACGTATTTTACAGGCTCCACAAAAAGCAGAAAAACATGATCATATTGATTTAGTTTTAGAAAATGGCATTATTCTACGTTATACCGATCCTAGGCGTTTTGGTTCTTGGCTTTGGGCAAATTCACTCGACGAAATACCTCAGTTACAACATTTGGGCCCAGAACCTTTAAGTAATGAATTTTCTGCCGATTATTTATTTGAAAAAGCCCGAAATAGACGAATTCCTGTTAAAAGTTGGATTATGGATAACCACATTGTGGTTGGCGTTGGCAATATTTATGCTTCTGAATCGCTATTTATGGCAAAAATCAATCCAAATCGAAAAGTCAATTCTCTAAAATTAAAGGAATTTGAAAAGCTTGTTGCCTCTATTAAACAAGTGTTGACCAAATCGATTGAGCAAGGGGGAACAACACTCAAGGATTTTCTGCAATCAGATGGCAAACCAGGATATTTTGCACAGAAACTACAAGTTTATGGTCGGGCTGGCGAACAATGCTTTATCTGTGGTACAGAAATAAAGTCACAAAAGATTGGACAGCGTAACACTTTTTATTGTGAATATTGCCAAAAATAGTCACATTCATTTTAAATAAATCACTTCTTTTTTGTATAAAAAATATCTTTTAAAACTCTTTAAACCTTATTTAAATAGGATTAGTATATTCAACTACAACAAAATAATTACTTTTTATAGTAAAACTATTAATCTTATAGATATTTTTTATTTTAAATACTATAGACTTGTTACCAGATATCGGCTATCTTGCCGCTGTAAGTTAATATTTAGGGTTGATTAGCGATAGTTATTAATTAGGTTTATATCCTTTTGTTGGTTTTTTATTTAATTTACTCAATGTATATTATTTTTATTAAGGAATTTAAGATGATCAAATTTGCTTCTCGCTTTTTGACAACTTGCTTTTTTTTGTTTTTTGCTACGATAGCTCATTCGGAAGTTAGAATTATTATTACCGATGGTGTAAGTTCAGCTAAACCCATAGCTGTTGTTCCATTTAAATGGATTGGCGGTGGAGAACCTCCACAACTTATTGAAGATATTATAGCTTCTGATTTACGCAACAGTGGTAAGTTTAATCCTATTGACGTTAATCGTATGCCCCAAAAACCAACAACCGCTTCAGAAGTTACCTCAGCAGTATGGAATAGTCTTGGCGTTTCTGCGGTTGTAGTGGGAACGATTCAACCAGATGCATCAGGAAAATACCTTATAAATTATCAATTAGTAGATACAGTTAACCGTCCTGGTACTGTTTTGGCTCAAGATCAATTTTCTATTGAAAAACGTTGGGTTCGTTATGCTGCTCATACTGCTAGTGATGAGATTTTTGAATCCCTAACAGGTATCAAAGGAGCATTTAGAACGCGAATTGCTTATGTTGTTAAAACAACTAAAGGGCCTTTTTCTCACGAATTAAGAGTATCTGATTATGATGGATATGATCAAATCACAGTTCATCGTTCTAAAGAACCTTTAATGTCGCCTACATGGTCACCAGATGGCAAAAAAATAGCTTATGTAACTTTTGAGGGGGGACATTCTTCATTAGTTTTAAAAACATTGGACAGTGGTGCTGTGCAAACAATTGCTTCCTTCCCTCAACACAATGGTGCACCCGCATTTTCCCCTGATGGTAGCAAATTGGCATTTGCGTTATCTAAAAGCGGTAGCTTAAATTTATATGTGATGAACTTAAGTAATAAAAAAATCACGCAAATTACTTCTGGTCGTAGCAATGATACGGAACCATCTTGGATGCCAGATAATGAAACTATTGTTTATACTTCTGACCAAGCAGGTCGTCCTCAACTATATAGCATCAACATCAATAATGGTTCGTCTGAAAGGTTGACTTGGGATAATACACAAAATCAGAATGCTCGCGTATCACCTGACGGCTCTTTTATTGCTATGATTTCAACTAATAATGGTGAACAGCATATTACTCGATACGATATGGACACAAAAACATATCAACGCTTAACTGACACTTTTTTAGATGAAACCCCGAGTATTGCACCAAATGGTACAATGATTATCTATAGTTCATCACAAGGATTAGGTACAATTTTAAATCTGGTTTCTACTGATGGTAATTTCAAAGCAAAATTACCTGCAACCGATGGGCAAGTAAAATTCCCTGCATGGTCGCCATATCTATAAGGTAGCTTAAATATTATGCAATATTACAATTATTAAAATTGTGCTAAGCGTTAGGTCGTTATAATATATACTTCTAATCTTTCAGGTCTGTAACTACTGTTACTTTGAAATCGGTTAGATATGTAAAATATAAGTAATAATTTATTCAAACAAAGGAGTTAATACAATGCAATTTTCTAAATTTCTTAAAGTAGCTGCGGTTACTTTACCATTAATTGCAGTTACAGCATGTTCATCTAATAGCAGCCGTAACGCAGGTGGTAATTTAAACGGTACTTTATCAAAAGAAGCTTTAGAACAACTTCAAAAATTGGAGCAAATCAATACTGTATATTTTGATTTTGATAAATACAATGTTAAATCTGAATATGCAACATTATTAAATGCACACGCTGTATTTATTCGTGCAAATAATGTAAAAGTTGTTATTGAAGGTCATGCCGATGAACGCGGTACTCCAGAATATAACATCGCATTAGGTGAACGCCGTGCCGCTGCAGTAAAATCATACTTACAAGGTAATGGTGCTTCTGCAAGCCAAATGGAAATCGTTTCTTATGGTAAAGAAAAACCAGCGGTATTAGGTCATGACGAAGCAGCTTATGCTAAAAACCGTCGTGCTGTAGTAACTTATGCTGGATATTAATAACATCTTGTAACGGCTGATTATTCAGCCGTTTTTATTTTCTAAGTTCACGCCGAGTTTAATAATATGCATAAAAAAATACTCATATTGTTCTTATTTCTTTTATTCACAGGTTATGGTTGTGCTACAGGGAGCTCTGATGTAGAGCGAACTATTCAAGCTCAAGGGCAATTATTGATTCAAAATCAACAAAAAATTAGTGATTTACAGGCAGATGTAGATACATTACGCGGTCAGTTGGAAGAAACAAAATATCAACTTAATCAGATAATTGAACGCCAAAAAATGATTTTGCAACAAATGGCCAATGGTTCTGGATTATCATCAAATTCTAATTCAGACTCACAAGATAGTAGTCCTGCACCATCTTCTGACTCGACTTCAGCAACATCTTCTTCATCAGATTTGTCTGGATGGACAACTTCAGGTGATGACAAAGCTGATTATAACTTTATCATGCAGTTTGTTAACGATGATAAACAAAATAATGAAGCTACTGCTGCATTTCAAAAATATTTAAAAGCCTACCCAAAGTCTAGTTACCGAGCTAACGTTAATTATTGGCTTGGTCAACTTTCGTATAAACAAAGTAGAAAAGATGATGCTTCATATTATTATGCAACTGTGGTAAAAGATTTTCCGTCTTCTCCAAAAGCAGCAGATAGCCTTTATAAAGTAGGATTAATTTTACTTGATAAAGGTGATACTAAAAATGCTAAAGCTGTTTTTCAACAAGTGATAAATAAATATCCAAAGGACAAAAATGCTGTTGCGCTTGCAAATAAAAAGTTAGCATCACTAAAATAAAATGTATAAATAAAAAGCGGTTGAATAAAAATAGCAATAAAAGGGTTGCGTAGCATTATGATTATAAGTATTATAGCAACCCGAAATTACTTGAAAGCTTCTTAATTAATGGCAGAGTAATTCTTTTCAAAATGGGTCGTTAGCTCAGTCGGTAGAGCAGCGGACTTTTAATCCGTTGGTCGAGCGTTCGAATCGCTCACGACCCACCATTTAGTTACACTCTCTAGTTACATTCTTTAATTATATTCTTTAGTTACACTATCACTAAGCAAATCAGAACGATCTAACAATGATGATAAAAATCAACATAAACGTTCGGGATATGCTGTTTGGAATAGTGCGGTTGGTTATCAAACAAAATCTTATGATATAACGCTATCATTCACTAATTTATTAGGAAAAGAATATTGGCGTTCAAATAGCATGCCAGGCACACCAAGAGCCTTTTTGTTGACGGCAAGTTATAAATTATAGCCAAAAATAAAAAGAGGGAGTTTTCTCCCTCTTACTTTCAAAAAGATTATTGGCCTTTAGCCGAAAGCTCAATAATTTTCATCGTAACTTCAAATGATTTCAGGAATGAAGATAATGGTAAAAACTCAAAGCAAGAATGGAAGTTGTGAGCACCAGTAAAGTAATTTGGTGTTGTAAGCCCTCTTGCTGAAAGAGCAGAACCATCTGTTCCACCACGCATAGCGATTGTTTTTGGTTGAATATCAAGAAGCTCAAATGATTGATAAATTAAATCAATACAGCGACGATCGTCACCTAAATAATTAGCAATATTGCTATAAGTATCGCTAATTTTACATTCAATTTTAGCTCTTGGATATTTAAGACTAATAAGATCGACGACTTGTTGAATATAAGCTTTACGTGATTCATATTTAGCTAAATCAAAATCACGAATACTCATTTTTAATGTTGTTGTGCTTTGATTACCCACAATATCATTAAACCAAAAATAACCCTCTTTACCCTCAGTATGTTCTGGTGTTTCAAAGCTATCAAAACAGTTGATAATATCGTTAGCAACACGAATAGGATTGATTAACACATTTTTAGCAGACATTGGATGAGCAGAAACACCCGCAATATCAATAGTGACAGAGCCTGCATTAAACGTCTCATACACAACTTCGCCCAGCTCACAACAATCAATAGTATAAGCAAAATCAGGTTTAAAACGGTTTAAATCAAGTTTTTTAGCGCCATTTAAGCCGACTTCTTCATCAGGAACAAAAGCCACATAGATATCACCATGAGAACAATTTTGTTGTTGTAACTGATCCAACATGGTCATCACGACAGCAATGGCCGCTTTATTATCTGCACCAAGTACACTAGTACCGTCTGTTACAATCAATTCATCATTTAGATATTTATTCAGCTCAGGATGTTCATCAACTTTAAACCAAATATTCTTTTCTTTATTTAAAAGAATATCTTGCCCAGTAAACGTAACACGTTGAGGATTGATCTTATCTGATAAAGCAACATCGACAGTATCAAGATGAGCAACATAACCAATTTTTGGCGCATTAGGATTATTGCCCGGTAATTTTGCTGTAACAATGCTATGCTCATCAAGGTGAACATCTTGTAGATTAAGAGCGATCAATTCTTGTTGAAGTTGCTTAGCTAATTCAGTTTGTCCGGGCGTAGAAGGCACATGAGCACAGCCAAAAGTACTTTGGCTTGGTATACTGACATAACGCAAAAAACGCTCAACTAATTGTTCTTTAATATTCATCGTATTTTGACTCCTTATGGTACTAATTACTTGCTGGTGGATAGACATAACCGCTGTCAAAACCAATTGGTAGACCAAGGAACCAAAAGAGTAGCAAGTTTATTGTTAATGCAATGAGTAGTGCTGCGGTATAAGGTATCATCATCGAACTTAATGTTCCTACTCCGGTATTTTTGCAGTATTGTTGGCAATAAGCAATAATCAACGGATAAAAAGCAAACATAGGCGTACTGACATTAACCGCCGAGCTGATACGATAAGCTGCTTGGGTTAATTCAGGTGAGATACCAACCGACATCAGCATGGGTACAAAAATTGGTGCTAAAATAGCCCACTTAGACGATGCAGAGGTAATTAACACATTTAACATACTTGTTAAAATTATTACCCCAAAGATTGTCACGACCGAAGGCAAGTGCAGTGCTTTTAAAAACTCAGCCCCACCAATAGCAATTAATGTCCCAATTTGTGAGTGAGAAAAAACATAAAGAAATTGTGCACAAAAGAAAGCAAAAACAATAAATGGAATAAGCGATTTGGTGATATTTTCCATTGCTTTTACAATATCGCGGGACGATTTAAACGTACCAGTAATAAAGCCATGAATTAAGCCTGGAATTGCAAAAAACACAAATAATAGTGGCACAATGATTTGCATAATAGGTGCTTTATTACTCGTCATACTTCCGTCAGGAGCACGTAATAAAGAGTTTTCTGGTAATAATAATAAAACTAAACCAATCGCAATAGCTAAAAAAACAATTGAAGCAATTTTAAAAGCACGGTTTTCAATAGGTGTAATTTCAGGTGAATTGGTAATATTGTCTGATTCTAGATCATTATTTAAAGGCATGGTCGCCTTTAAACGGGGCTCGACAATTTTATCGGTAACAAACCAGCAAGCAAGTAAAACAAAAAAAGTACCACCAAAACTCAAAAAGTAGTTACAAAGCACATTAACTTGATAAGAAGGATCGATAATTTGGGCAGCACTTTGAGTAAAGCCTTGCATAATTGGATCGATAATTGACGGTGTATAACTTGAACTAAATCCACCAGCTAGCCCCGCAAATGACGCAGCAATCCCTGCTAGCGGATGACGACCAATAGCGTAAAACATCATCGCAGATACAGGCATTAAAATTACATAAGCCGAATCAGCCGCAATATGACAAACCATACTAACAAAAATAACTGACGGTGTGACTAATTTTTTAGGTGTAACAGCCAATAACTTCTTAAGTAGCACATGAATATAACCACTACTTTCAGCAATACCAATACCTAATGTTGCAACGATTGTAATGCCAAGTGGCGGAAAGGTAACAAAATTAGGTACCATCTTAGTAAAAAAGGTGACTAAATTCTCAGGCGCCAACATATTGACGACAACGAGTTTGTTTTGCGTGACTGGATTAATGTAATCAAAGTTTACAAAAGAAAGTAATAAAGAGGCGACAAAACAAATGACTAAAGCATAGAAAAACAATGTTGTGACATCAGGGATTTTGTTTCCAATTCGTTCAATAGTATTTAAAAAACCACCTGTTTTTATTGGTGATGAATTTGTTTTTGGGTTCATAAAAAATAAGATTAAATATTATTCGGATTGTTAATTTAACACATCTTTATTGTGTAGGTAAATAACATCATTAACTCTATTTTATAGTTAACCGTATATTTATCTAAAACTTTTTTATATTGTGATTGTTCACATAATTTTAAACTAAAGTTAATAACGCTAATATAATTGCTAATCAATATACTGCTTACTTACTTTATATATTATTGAGCAACTATTAAAATAAATATTAATAACATATTAATTTTATAAAAATTGCCATAAATTGGCCGGTAACATTCAGCGATTGCGCATGTTTTAAAAACCAAGTTTATTAAAAAAGCATGGTGATTTAAAGTAATAGTTTGTAGACTATGCTCCATTATCACTTTTAGGTTGTATACACAGTATATAAATCAGATATGAATCTTTTAAAATCTTTAGCGACTGTAAGTTCAATGACGATGGTCTCGCGCGTATTAGGTTTTGTGCGTGATGCCATTATTGCGCGCTTTTTTGGTGCGGGCATGGCAACGGATGCATTTTTTGTTGCTTTTAAACTTCCTAACTTACTACGGCGTATTTTTGCCGAGGGGGCATTTTCGCAAGCATTTGTGCCAATTTTAGCCGAATATAAAAATCAACAAGGTATCGAAGCAACTCGCACATTTGTTGCCTATATTGCAGGTTTATTAACCTTAGTATTAGCGATTGTCACCTTAATTGGTGTTGTCACCGCTCCTTTTGTTATCATGCTCACCGCACCGGGGTTTATGCAAGAATCAACTGAAAAGTTTGAATTAGCAACCACCATGTTGCGCATAACCTTTCCTTACATCTTTTTTATATCGCTAGCCTCATTGGTTGGTGCAATATTAAATACTTGGAATCGGTTTTCTGTACCGGCATTTGTGCCAACTTTGCTGAATATCAGCATGATTATATTCACACTTTTTTTTACGCCTTACTTTAACCCACCAGTATTAGCACTGGCGGTATCGGTTGGTGTTGGTGGCATTTTACAATTACTCTATCAACTACCTTATTTAAAAAAGATTGGCATGTTAGTACTGCCTCGTATAAGTTTAAAAGATAGCGGTGTCTGGCGGGTATTAAAACAGATGGGGCCTGCAATTTTAGGGGTATCGGTTGGGCAAATATCTTTAATTATTAATACAATTTTTGCCTCGTTTCTTGTTTCAGGATCGGTTTCTTGGATGTATTATGCCGACCGATTAATGGAATTCCCTGCGGGGGTGCTGGGTGTGGCATTGGGTACTATTTTATTGCCATCGTTAGCCAAAAGCTTTTCAAAAGGCGATCATAAGCAATATTCAGAATTATTAGATTGGGGATTACGCCTCTGCTTTTTATTGGCCTTACCAAGTACGATTGCATTAGGGGTTATTTCGCGACCATTGATATCAACACTATTTGAATATGGACAATTTACCTTAAATGACACCCTAATGACACAGCGAGCATTAGTTGCTTACTCTATAGGACTACTTGGATTGATATTGATTAAAGTTTTAGCACCAGCCTTTTATTCACGTCAGGACATAAAAACGCCCGTCAAAATTGCCATTATTACGCTAATTTTAACACAGCTAATGAACCTTGCTTTTATTGCTCCACTACAACACGCAGGTCTATCATTATCCATTGGCTTAGCCGCCTGCTTTAATGCTGGGTTATTGTATTGGCAGTTGCGTAAAAAGCAACTTTATCAACCGCAACCCGGTTGGTATGGATTTTTAATCAAAATCATCATAGCGGTAATTTTAATGTCTGCGGCATTATGGTTTGGTTCGCAATTATTACCCGACTGGTCAACAGGCTCAATGTTGGCTCGTATTGGACGATTATTTTTATTGGTCGTGGTTGGGATTGTTATCTATTTTGCGGCATTGATTGCCATGGGATTTAAGATAAAACACTTTATTAAACGAATTGATTAATAAAAACGAATAAAGATCAATTAGAATAAAAATCATTAATTATAAAACTAATAAGGAAATAGGATGAATAACGTTTCTTTCTTTACACTACCTATTATAGGTAGTGCAGTTTATTTTTTATTGAGTTGTTTTTTTCCACTGTGTTTCACATTTGTGTATTACCATTACGAATTTTCTTTTGACTCATTTTTGTTATTCTTCTCTAATATTTCATTTTATTTCTTTCAAGATATATTAGTAAACGCATTATGGATTTTTGGGGTGTTGTCGATTACTCTTCATTATGCCAATATTCATATTGTTAATAAAATCAATACAATAATCTTTATTTTTATAATGATTATTTTTTCGACAATTGCTGCATTTATTCAACAAAGCATCATTATTTATTTCTACGAGACACCTATTTTTCCAGTAATAATAATCGTTATCTCAACAGCAATTTTTTGTCCTTTGCTATACAGCTTATTAATTTACTATTTAACCAATTTCTTCAAAAGCTACTTTATAAAAAGCAAACAGCCATTTGCAATTACAGCAACTAATAGCCCAAATATTCACTTTATTTTATTTTCAACGTTTATTTGTTTTATCTTGATTAAAGGATATTGGTTAATTGCTGATGCTTTTGGTTTTTCGCTTAGTTATGTTCAAGAGTTTTTGTATCTTAGCGCAATATTGCTTGGGCTGTTTTTGTCTAAAAACTGTTTTAAAAAGCCCTTTAATAAAATTCAATCAGAACGGCTTATTAAAAGCATTTTTGTATCTGCCATAATGATTTTTATTTGTGTGATTTTTTATTTTGCCTCTATATACCATATGCCAATAAGGTTTTATATTAACGCCACTACCCTGATTCGTGTAGGTCGTAGCTTGCTCTTGTTGATATTACTTATTATGCTAATTGGTTTGATTCTTAATAAAGTGACTAACTATTATTTTTTAAAACAAAAATACTAGCCAAAAAATCGGTCAAGAAAGGTATTGATTTTATTTAAGTTTTTATTTAACTCTTTTCTGACCGATTTTTTATCAAAATAATGTTTTTTTGTTGGTGCATGAAATGGGGGTAGTGCGGTGGTTTCGGACGTTTTAGCTTTGGGTGAACAAAACAGCTATCGTGCTTACGTCCGAGTCAGAGAATTAAAGCTAATTCCTTTAGCAATCCCACGCTTTGGCTACAGAATGTGGCCTTCGGCTACGCTACTCGTATCATCCTGATACTCGCCTCTACGAGGCCATCTTCGCTATGCTCAGGTGTTCAAATTTGTTCCAGACAAATTTGTCCGCCGCCGTAACAAGACAACAACATAACCTTAGGTGTTTTTTGTGCGTTGTTTTTGTGTTAAAAAGCAACGCAAAAACCCCAAAAAATCGGTCAGGAAAGGTATTGATTTTATTGAAGTTTTTTTGAGGTGTTTTTTACCAAAATCGCGATTAAAAACCGCTACCTAAAACAGCGACTAAAAACGACCACTCAAGCACCATAAAAAATGCCACTTCCCCAAAAAAATCCAAAGCAACACACTCAACCTTCTAACAAATCTTTACAATAAATTAACAAAAAAAGTGGCAGATTATTCACCATCAAGCTATAATTTTTAGGCTTTTTTAGGCAAGGAATCGCTTATTAATTAGGCGAACGGATATAAAAATTCAAATAAAACAATAAATTACTTGACAAGGAAATAAAAATGCATTACCATGGTTGGCATCTGGCATCTGGCATCTGGCCTGCCAAACCTATGCCCTAAATCTTATTGATTCGCACAGTGGTCAAAAACAGGCGCCACAGTTATTTTCATCACCGAAGTCATTTCGCGTAGCGAAATCGACGCCGTCATCGGCAAAATTATCGTCGATATCCAAGTGGTTATTAAAACCGCCATTGCTATTCAAACCGTCATTATTGTCTAAATCGGCACTGTTTTTTGCGCCATTGTTGTTATTGTCATATACGCAGGATACAGAGGCGTTAACGGCTTATACCTCAAGGGCTATCAAGGGGAGTGCGCCGTATTTAACGTTTGATGGTGGGGTAACAAAATTAACGAATGCAGACCGTTTATTGTCAATAAAGTTGCAGGATGGCACGGTATATACAAGGTCAACCAACCCATCGACACCAACAAATCCAATCAGGTTGCCATATGTGGGGAGTAACTTAAGTCATATACAGACGATAGTACCACCATCAAGGAGTTCAATCACGATGAATGATTTGGTCAGTCAGGGTTATTGGGGTGATGATGATGGAGACGGACAGGGAGTAGGTGGAGTAACGGCATCGGGGAGTATATTGGTGGCGTTTAGGGATAAAAACGGTACTACGGTTAATCGTACTGATGCATTGGATATATGTAATGCACCGTATAAGGTAACTTTAACAAGTACAAGTGGCACATTAAGCACGCAGTATGGGGTGCCAAGGAGTAGTAGTTTTAGTGGCGCTACGGTGGATTATTATATTAATCCAAATGACGATATCCGTATTTGTTCGGTCAGGCCGAGTTTGTTGTGGGGTGGAACAACTGGCATCGTTTCTAACGACTCCCCAATCTATGCAGGTCCTGCTAACATATGGAATCCTAGTAAGGGCTTTTTAGTTCAGTCAACGAGTCCATCATCTTACGGCCAAAATTTCCCAACAACGGGAGCTGATGGTTTGTATTTTGATTTGGATATAGGTGGTATTGACGGAAGTCAGTTAAGTTGGACAGTTAACACAAGTGGAAGTATAAGTGCAACGGTGAGTTGGAGGTTGCCAGTCTCAGACCCAAGGAATTCTGATATTGATAAATGGATTATGGATAAATCCAAAAATGTAACACGGGTAACGTTGCATGGTCCTAAAGCTGATAGTACTCAAATAAGTTCAAGTCGTCCAAGTTCACTAACACGTCCATCTTTGCCACAGACCTTCGAGTTGGTGGGAAGGGATAGAAGTGGTAATGAGGTGAGATATGGCTTTGTGTTAAAGCAGTGGTTCGTCCATCGTAGTAATAAAAGGGATATCCATTCTAATCAAACAGCATGGTGTAATAGATTGGGTTATCGATTGTCAAGGGTAAGGGATTTAACCAATTCAAACCGTTACGGTTTAGGCGCACAACCTCATTCATCTGGTAATCATTACCAGCGTCACATAGGTGCAGGCTTGCTCGCTGAGTGGGGCTTCATGTACGGCTACGCTGGTGTGAGCTTCGACGGCACCCCCTGGACGAGCGACACAAGTGGCGGCGACCCGTTCGATGTCGGCTGGTACAGCGGTTATGTCGGCTGGTACTCCCCTTCCAACAGCCGTTCTGCTGTTTGCACCGCACCTTAGTTTTTATTTCTTAATCTTTAGGGAGCGGAAGGGGGTTAAGGTGCCTGAGGGGATAATATAAAAAAGAATAAAGCCCCCGCGGCAGTTGGGGCGTTTCCCTTAGGGTTGCGCCGTTGTGACAAAGCCACAATAGCGCCGCCCCCCGCCGCCGACGCTGAAAGCGTCGATGGCAGTTTTAGTGGATTACGATGTGGCGGTTTAAATTCTTGGTCTATTTGTAGTACGGCAAGGTTTTGGACGTTTTGACCTTTGGTGAACAAAATAGCTACAGTGACAACGTCCGAGCAAAGGGAATTAAAGCGAATTCCCTTTGCAATTGCTCGTATCATCCTGATACTCGCCTCTACGAGGCCACCCTCGCTATGCTCAGGTGTTCAAATTTGTTCCAGACAAATTTGTCCGCCGTCGAAACAAGACAACAACATAACCTTAAGTGGCTTTTATAAGTTACTTTTTTATAAAAAACAGCAAAAACTTCCCAAAAATCAGTCAGGAAAGGTATTGATTTTATTGATGTTTTTTGGCCATTTTTATCAAACAAAACCACCCCCAAAAAAATCTAAAGCAACACACTCAACCTTCTAACAAATCTTTACAATAAATTAACAAAAAAAGTGGCAGATTATTCACCATCAAGCTATAATTTTTAGGCTTTTTTAGGCAAGGAATCGCTTGTTAATTAGGCGAGCGGGTATAAAAATTCAAATAAAACAAGAAACTACTTGACAGGAAATTAAAAATGCACTATCATGGTTGGCATCTGGCATCTGGCATCTGGCCTGCCAAACCTATGCCCTAAATCTTATTGATTCACACAGTGGTCAAAAACAGGCGCCACAGTTATTTTCATCACTGAAGTCATTTCGCGTAGCGAAATCGACGCCGTCATCGCGGTCTTTAGTGGCGATATCTTCGGCGGATTCTTCAACAACATCCTCGGTCACATCATTGGCCTTATTTTCGGCAAAATTATCGCCGATATCCAAGCGGTTATATAAACCGCCATTACAATCCAAACCGCGCTTATTGTTTAAGCCATTATTGTTATCTAAATCGGCACTGTTGTTTGCGCCATTGTTGTTATTGTCATACACGCAGGGAGCGCAGGCGTTAACGGCTTATACCTCAAGGGCCATAGAGGGCAGTGCGCCGTATTTAACGTTTGATGGTGGGGCGACTAAATTAACCAATACAGACAGTTTATTGTCGATAAAGTTGCAGGATGGCACGGTATACACAAGGACAACCAACCCGTCTACGCCAAGCAATCCAATCAGGTTGCCATATGTAGGGAGTAATTTAAGTAATATCGATATGATAGTACCGCCATCACGGAGTTCAATCACCATCAATGATTTAGTTAGTCAGGGAAATTGGGGGGATGATGATGGTGACGGACAGGTAACAGCATCGGGAAACATATCGGTAACGTTTAAGGATAAAAACGGTAATACGGTTAATCGCAGTGATGCATTAGATATATGTAGAGGTTCCCCTTATAAGGTAACGCTAACAAGTACAAGCGGTACATTAAGCACTCAGTATGGTGTGCCAAGGCGTAGTAGTTTTAGTGGTGCTACGGTGGATTATTATATTGCTCCATATGAGTATGCCGGTATTTGTTCGGTCAGGCCGAGTTTGTTGTATGGTGGCACAAGAGGTCTAGATTCTTACGATAAGTCAAAATTTGCAGGCCCATCTAACATATGGAGTCCAACTAAGGGCTTTTTCGTTCAGTCAACGAGTCCATCATCTTACGGCCAAAATTTCCCAACAACGGGAGCTGATGGCTTGTATTTTGATTTGGATATAGGTGGGCTTGATGCACGTCAGTTAACTTGGTCTCCAGTCACTCATAGTGGAATAACAGCAACGGTGAGGTGGAGACGTCCGAATACAGGAAGGGCCAACCCACCAAACGGGGGGACTATCCAATCTGATAGATGGATTAGCGATAAATCAAATTATGTAACACGGGTAACGTTGAGAGGTCCAGAAGCAAAAAGCCAGTGGCACGCTTATAATCCAAGTCGAATTACAGTGCCATCTTTGCCACAGACGTTTGAGTTAGTCGGTAGGGATAGTAATGGTAATGAAGTGAAGTATGGATTTGTGTTAAAGCAGTGGTTCGTCAATCGGGGTAATAAAGGTGGTACTGCTTATAGTCAAACAGCATGGTGTAATAGTTTGGGTTATCGTATGCCACGGGTAAGGGATTTAACCAATGCGGTCAGAACAGCTACCCCGCCTATTTCAGGCGCAACACCTAGCTCATCAGGTAATTATTATCAGCGTCACATAGGAGCAGGCTTGCTCGCTGAGTGGGGCGACATGCGCAGCTACGATGATGCGCAGTTCGTCTACAATGGCAACTACTGGACGAGTGATGCTTCAGGTAACAAGCAGTTCGTTGTCGGCTCGTACGACGGCGACGCCTTCGGCTACGAAGCTGCCCGCTTCAACTTCTATGGTGTTTGTACCACACCGCCTTAAAAGAATCAAGCCCCCACGCAAGTGGGGGCTTTCCCTTAGGGTTGCGCAGTGGCGGTTTAAAGCGATGGTCTATTTTAGTTTGGCAAGGTTTAGAACGTTTAGGCTTTTTCTAAAAAAACGCCAAATAAAAACTTCAATAAAATCAATACTTTTTCTGACTTATTTTTTATCAAAATAATTTCTTTTTGTTAGTGTATAGAATGGGGTAGGTGCAGTGGTTTCGGACGTTTTGACCTTTGGTGAACAAAATAGCTACAGTGACCACGTCCGAGTCAGGGAATTAAAGCGAATTCCCTTTGCAATTGCTCGTATCATCCTGATACTCGCCTCTACGAGGCCACCCTCGCTATGCTCAGGTGTTCAAATTTGTTCCAGACAAATTTGTCCGCCGTCGAAACAAGACAACAACATAACCTTAGGTGTTTTTTGTGCGTTGTTTTTGTGTTAAAAAGCAACGCAAAAAAAAACAAAAAATCAGTCAGGAAAAGTACTGATTTTATTGAGGTTTTTTCTTGTTGTTTTTTCTAAAAAAACAATCTTTCCCCCACACATTACAATTGGTTTTCATTTTGCATCTTGTCCTATTTATCGGTATAGTGACAACATCATTATCGCTTGGTTATAAATTATAAATACAACACCATGTCCATCTATCAAAAAATCGCAATTATTATTTTTATTGGATTGATGAAAGTGAGTTTTTTATACGCTGCTGATGACAATCAGCTACTCCAATCCCTACGTCACTCTATTGAGGAACAAGAAAAACGCCTTGCGCAGCAAAAAAAAGAACGTACCGAACTGGTTAATGATCTTAAAGAACAAGAAACTGAAATCGCTAAATTGTTAACTTCGATTGAAAAAAATGATTTGTCACTTAAAAAACTTGATCAAGATATCAATAATTTAGTTAAACAAATTGATTTATTAACCGTCAAACAAAAACAGCAACGAACTGTGCTGGCAAAACAGTTAGAAAGTGCATTTAAGCTGGGTAATGCGACGGGGTTTGAACTTGTGTTTTCGGGCGAAAAGAGTGAGCGTAATGAGCGTATTATGACTTATTTCAGTTATATTAATAACGCTCGACAGCAACAAATTGCTGAACTTGAAGATACGCAATCCCAATTAGCCGAAAAGAAACAACAACTGCAAAAAAAACAAGCGACCCATAAGGCTTTGCAAAGTAAGCAAAAAGAACAGCAAGTCGGGCTTGAAAAGAATCGTCAAAATCGTCAAAAGACGATATCTTCGCTTGAATTGTCAATGCAAGCCAATCAACAAAAATTAGCTGATTTGCGTAATAATGAAGCCAAATTACAAGCCAAAATTGCCCAAGCAGAAAGGGAAAGCCGTCGCATAGCCGAAGAAGAAGCAAGACAGGCAAAACACATTGCAGAAAAGCAAAAAAATACAAGTTATACCCCTAATCAAGATGAGCGAGCATTGATGGCTCGGGTGAGTGGTATAGGTAAGCCGCAACATCAGTTTAGTTGGCCTGTTAATGGTCGTGTTGCTCACCGTTTTGGCGAGTCACTTCAAGGTGAGTTGCATTGGAAAGGAATGGTGATTAATGCACAAGACGGTGCTCAGGTGCGGGCGATTGCTGATGGGCGGGTGATATTGGCAAGTTGGTTGCAAGGCTATGGTTTTGTTGTGGCGCTTGAGCATGGCAAGGGGGATATGAGTTTGTATGGCTATAATCAACGTATGTTGGTTGAGGTGGGTGATAAGATTCAGAGCGGACAAGCCATTGCGTTAGTTGGTTCGAGTGGGGGGCAAAATGTGCCCGCTTTGTATTTTGAAATTCGCCGTGATGGTAAGGCTCTGGATCCAAGTGGGTGGTTAAAGTAATGCGTCGTTTTATTGGTTTGTTGTTTTGTTGTTTGCTAGCTGTTACTTCGCCTGTTTTGTGGGCAGGACAGTTGGTGCTGGTTATTGATGATTTTGGGTATCGCCAACATAATGAGGAGCAGATTATTGGCTTCTCGCCTTATATTACTATTGCCGTGTTGCCTCATTCGCCTAATGCTAAACATATTGCTACGTTGGCTCATGAACATGGTAATGATGTGATTATCCATTTGCCGATGGCACCAATTAATAAACAACCGTTAGAAAAGGATACTTTGTTCCCTTCAATGAGTGAGAGCGAAGTTAAAACCATTGTTGATAATGCCGTTGTTCGGGTTCCTTATGCTGTTGGGGTTAATAACCATATGGGTAGTTTAATGACATCAAATCTGAACGGTATGACAAATGTGATGAAAGCGCTGAGTCATTATTCGATGTTTTTTTTAGATAGTAAGACAATTGGTAAAACGCAAGTTAAGAAAGCGGGTCTGGACTATAATATTCCCGTGTTGACACGTGATGTTTTTTTGGATGATAAGCAAACCGAAAGTGCAATTAGTCAGCAATTTGATTTGGCCGTAAAATTGGCCCGTAAAAATGGTGTGGCAATTGCTATTGGTCATCCACATCCACAGACAGTTAATGTGTTACGAACAAAGCTAGCTAATTTACCTGAGGATATTGAGTTGGTTAAACTTCGTCAGTTAATTGTGTCAGATTCTGTAAGCCATAAACCTAAAATAACGTTGAAGGCGATTATTGAAAAATGCAAGCAACGCTTTGAGAAAATTGTAAACCTTAAGCTCGTTGATGAGTAGCGCTGTTTTTAGCGCTTTTCTAATGTTCGGTGGCGGATTTGTACTTGTTTGTTTTGGGCTTTGAAAAATGCGGCTAATTGTTCAGTAATATACACAGAACGGTGCTGTCCACCAGTGCAACCAATGGCGATGGTTAAGTAACTGCGGTTGTTTTTTTCTAGTAGTGGTAGCCATTGATTAAGGTAATTGGCAGTTTGGTAGATAAAGTAAGATACTTCGTCGTGTTTTTGTAAGTATTCTTTGACCGGTTGGTCAAGCCCTGTTAGTGGGCGCAAACTGGCATCCCAATGCGGGTTAGGTAAAAACCTGACATCAAATACAAAATCAGCATCAACGGGTAATCCATGTTTAAAACCAAATGATTCAAATATAATGGTTAATTCACGCTCTTTTTTGCCTAGAATGCGTGCTCTTAAAATATCGGATAGTTCGTGAACTGAAAGATTGTCGGTGTTGATAACTAAGCTTGCGTGGGATTTTAGTGGTTCTAGATAGGTTTCTTCAAGGTCGATGGCTTCTTCAAGGGCGTATTGTTGGTTAGCTAGTGGGTGTATGCGCCGTGTTTCGCTATAGCGTCGAATTAGTGTGTTGCGGCCGCAATCGAAAAAGATAATTTCTGGTGTTACTGATTGTGGTAAGCGTTGAAAAATGTCGTTATTGACGTCAAAATTTTTAGGTAAGTTTCGGATATCAATGCTAATTGCCACTGGTGTGTTGTTGTCTTTTAATGAGTTGGCTAATTGCGGTAATAGCGCAACGGGTATGTTATCAACACAATAAAACCCCATATCTTCTAACGCTCGTAGAGCTATTGATTTGCCAGAACCTGAGCGACCACTTACTATCATTAGAATCACAATATTAACTCCAATCTCATCAATGCGTTAATTATATACTGTTTGTTTCTTGATATACAATTTTGAATATAAATAATATTTCAATCATTACTATTCTGTTTTTATTTGGGCAATCAGTTGTTTTAGTGCTTGTCCTCGGTGTGATATTTGGCTTTTTTGTTCTTTGGTTAGTTGCGCTGCGGTGCAACCTAATTCAGGAATATAAAAAAGCGGATCGTAGCCAAATCCACCTTCGCCTTGTTGTTCATTTAAGATTATGCCATTCCACTTTCCTAAACAGACGATCGGTGTCGGGTCGGTTTCGTGTCGCATAAAGACTAGTGCACAATAAAAATAGGCGGTGCGAGCTTCTTTGGGAACATTTTGTAATGCGATAAGGAGTTTTTCGTTGTTGCTTTTGTCGTTACCATGTACTCCTGCATAACGTGCTGAGTATATCCCAGGTTCTCCACCAAGCGCATCGACAGCTAAGCCTGAGTCATCGGCAATGGCGGGTAAGCCGGTTAATTTTGAGGTATGCCTTGCTTTTAAAATGGCATTTTCAATAAACGTTAAGCCCGTTTCGTCAGCGTCGGGAACGTTAAATTGGCTTTGTGCAACAATATCAAAACCTGCATCAGCAAGTAACTTTTGCAATTCATTGACTTTGCCTTGGTTGTTGGTTGCTAATACAATTTTTTGCATTTTAATTTCCTCTATTTTGATGGGGGGTAGCTTTTGGCATAAGCTGTTTTTTTTGTATTATTTTTGTTTTAAAACTCTGGTTCGCAACTAAATGTCATGCTTTCTCCAGTTTTGGGGTGGTTGATTGTTAGTAGTTGGGCATGGAGTAGTAGTCGCTTTGACATGGCAAAGGCTTCTGGGTGTGCATAAAATTTGTCGCCTAAAATGGGATGCCCGATCGCTTGCATGTGAACCCGTAATTGGTGTGATCGCCCTGTAAATGGGAATAATTGTATTCGTGTGGTGTTGTCAGGGTTGCGAGCAATGACTTGGTATTCTGTTAGTGCGTGTTTGCCGTTTTCAATATCGACCATTTGTCTTGGGCGATTGGGCCAGTCACAAATTAGGGGTAATTCAACACGACCTGTGTCATGTTCAAGATGCCCATGAACAACAGCGATATAGGTTTTTTTGGGTATGCGTTCTCTGAACTGTTTTTTTATTTCACGATCGGCAAGTTTTGATAAGGCTGCGACCATAATTCCGCTAGTTGCCATGTCGAGTCGATGTACTGATTCGACATAGCTATATTTTTGTTGTAGGCGGTGAATTATACTATCAATAAATTGCGGTTTATTTCCTGATACCGATAAGATCCCCGGTTGTTTGTTGACAACAACAATGTGATCGTCTTGATATAAAATAGAAAGCCAAGGTTCGATAGGTGGGTGATATTCCAAAAGCATTTTTGTGTGACAATTTGTAAAATAAAATTGTCACACATTCTAACAAAATCAACGAAAAGCGCTAGTTTTATAAATAGCGTTACTTACTCCAAATCGAAACTTTAGGTGCAGAAAAGAGTTGTGATACTAATATGGCTAAACCAACGATAAGATAGCAAGCAAAGATGATAATCATCCATTGTGACATTTCGATAGTTAGAAATGTCCAAATTTTGTCGGCACAAGAACCATAAGCATTAAACAAGCTAGGGAACCATGAGTCTAGCGGTAACCAAGCTGGAAATTGGACGTTAATTGAGCAAGTGTCACTTAAATTTGGTTCAAATTGTAGGTGGGCATGAAATATTGCTAACGAAATTCCTTTATAAGCGCTAAAAAGCCAAATTAAAATGCCGATTAATCGAGCAATTATGCTTTTAGGTGCAATAAGCCCTACGATGCTAGCTAACATGATGCCAAGTATGGCACAACGCTGATAAATACAAAGCGTACAAGGGGCGAGCCCTAAACCATGTTGAAAATAAAGTGCAGTTATTTCAAAGCTAAGAGTGGAAAAGAACAATAAGAACCAAGCGAATCTGCTTTGTGAGTATTGATTAAGCAGTGATAACATACTATTTTATTCCCCCATATTCCGTTATAATCGTTTTACTTTAATTATATTGAATATCATCTATCGTTATTCCTTAATGCCGATAGTGTAGTTTATTTTTGAATAATGTAAACGACTTTATTTATTGATGACGGATTAATCTTTTCTTATGGACTCAAATGCTCCACAAACAAAATTGCAAGTCTCATTTGTTACCATCTCTGAGGAAAATGCGACACAACGTATTGATAACTTTTTAATCACCTATTTAAAAGGTGTACCAAAAAGTATGATTTATCGTATTTTAAGAAAGGGCGAAGTGCGTGTTAATAAAAAGCGCATTAAGCCTGAATATAAACTAAATGTTGGTGATGAAATTCGTATTCCTCCTATTCGCATCGCTGAAAAAGCCACACCTGAAATTTCAACCAAGCTTAATAAGGTGGCTGATTTAGAAAGGGCTATTATTTATGAAGATGATGTTTTATTAGCGATTAATAAACCATCCGGTATCGCGGTTCATGGGGGGAGTGGTTTGAGCTTTGGGGTGATCGAGGGATTGCGTGCATTAAGACCTGAAGCGAAGTTTTTGGAGTTAGTGCATCGTATTGACCGCGAAACATCAGGCGTGTTGCTGATCGCCAAAAAACGCTCGGCATTAAAAGCGTTACACGAACAGTTACGCCTTAAGCAAATGCAAAAAAATTATTTGGCGCTTGTTAAGGGGAATTGGCCTTCTGAATGTAAGGTGATTCAGGCTCCTTTACTTAAAAATGTGTTGAAAAGCGGCGAGCGAGTGGTGAAAGTCGATAAAGAGGGTAAACCGTCAGAAACTCGCTTTAAAGTTGAAGAACGTTTTGATTTTGCTACTTTGATTAAAGCTAGTCCCGTTACTGGGCGTACGCATCAAATTCGCATTCATACTCAATATGCTAATCATCCTATTGCTTTTGATGATCGTTATGGTGATAAGCAATTTGATGCGTTGTTAGCAGGTACTAAGCTTAGTCGGTTATTTTTACATGCCGCAAGTGTTAAATTTATTCATCCTAAAAGCCAACAAGAGATGCAATTAAACGCACCTATGGATGATGCTTTACAGAACTGTTTAACTTATCTTAGAAAAGATAAATATTCTTAGAAAAATAAATATCAGAACACAGAATCTTAAAATAAAAAAAGGTATATGAATGAAAGATTTAAATTTATATTTAATTAGACATGGTCAAACGCAGTGGAATGTTAAAGATCAGATGCAAGGTTCAAAAGATTCTCCTTTAACTGAGCAAGGTGTGTTAGGTGCTAAATTAACTGGGCAATATTTAAAAGATGTTCCTTTTATACAAGCTTATTCAAGCCCTCAAAAGCGTGCTATGGATACGCGTAATTATATCGTTAATGAAAATAATATGGCTATTAGTACTTTTGAGCTTGCTGATCTGCGCGAAATGGATTTTGGTCTTTGGGAAGGTAAGCATGTGCCTACTTTAAAACAAGATGTGCCCGAATTTAATGTTTATTTAACCGATCCAGCTAATTTTGATGCGTCAGTTAATCAAGGCGAAAATTATCTTGATAGTTTAACGCGTATGAAGCAAGGGTTAAATACCATTGTGCAAAATGCACCACAAGATTCAGGAAATATTTTGGTTGTGTCGCATGGCACGGTATTGCGCATATTGCTTTGTGTTTTAAATGGTGGCGATTGGCGTTTACATCGTGATGAGGCGTATTTTCCTCGGATGTTAAATACTAGCATTAGTGTGGTCAATTATAAGCAGCATGATGATCAAGCTTCAGGCGAATTTACGGTGAAATTCTATAATAATGTGGATCATTTGACCGACAAATAAGAGTTTGGGTTATACCTCGACTCATGCGTATTTTAATCATGAGTCGAGGCGTTACAATTTTATTCTGTTATCGTGTATAAGCTGTATAGCGTTTTTGCAGTTGTTGTAATTGTTTGATTCTTGCATCCATTTTCGACATCATCGTTTGATTGCCTTTGGTTTGGTTTTTCGCATTTTGCAAAATGGTGATCGCTTGTTTAAAATTGCCTCTTAATGCGCTGATTTCTGCTTGTGCACTCATTTCTTGCGCTCTTGAACGTATTCCGCCATAAGCTGTAACAAGTAAATCCCAACCATTGATATCGTCATTATGGTCAAAAGTATAACGGTGTAATAAACTTACCGCTTGTTGGTAGTTTTTGCTTTTTATATATGCATTTGCTAGATTCAATTGTAATGCTGAGCTATCAGGTGCTTTTTTTAATGCCGCTTGCAAGCGTGTAATGGCTGCACTGCTGTTGTTGAGCGCTAAATCAATATCAGTCATTAAATCAATATACCATATGTTATTCGGGTCATTGTCTAGCAGTGGTTGCAACTGTTGTTTGGCTTTTTGGTTGTTACCGTTTAGGTTGTCAGCTAAAGCACTACCATAAATAGCGGCAATATTGCTTTGTTCATTATTTAGCTTTTTATAAGATTGTATTAATAGTTGGCCTGCATTTTTTTTGTTATTAATTAAAATTGCTAAACGTGCTTTAGCTAAATAATAGTTTAGTGAAGGTGTTATGTTCTTTTTACTGTATTGTAAGGAACGATTGCGAATATCTGTTATTCGGCTATTAGGCAATGGGTGAGTAAGTAATATTTCTGGTGGTTTGCTACTAAAACGACTTTGGTCGGCTAGTTTTTGTAAAAATTCAGATGAGGCATACGGATCAAATCCCGCTTTTGATAGCGTTCTAAGACCAACACGATCAGCTTCTTGTTCGTTACTTTGTGTAAAGCTGATCATGTTTTGTGCTGAACCCGCCATAGTGCTCGTCATTGCTGCCATGCCCGCTTCGGGGTTGGCTAGAGTTAGTAAAATGGAGCCTAATGTTGCTCCCCAAACATAAGGGCTTGTGCGGCTTTGGTTTTCCATTGCTCGCGCTAAATGGCGTTGGGTAACATGACCAATTTCGTGGGCCATAACCGAGGCTAATTGGCTTTCATTATCGGTATCTAATATTAGTTTAGAGTGAATGACGACATTTCCACCAAAAAAGGCAAAGGCATTAAGTACATCACTTTTCATAATATAAAAATGGAAAGGCGTTTTTACCGATTCTGATTTAGCGACTAATTTTTTTCCCAGATCATTAATATATTGGTTTAGAACGGGATCATTGATTATTGGGGCGCTGTTTCGTAACATGCGTATATAATAGTCACCCATTTCCATTTCTTGACCAATGCTAAGGGTTGTAGACGCTGCGGTTCCTATATCGGGTAGGTTGATATTATCAGCATAAACAATAGGAGTGCTTTGTAGTAGTAACGAGGTAGATAGTGTAAATGCGATGACTTTTTTTAACATTATTTCAACCAATTAAGATAAGATTATTTTGATTTATTTTAGCTGAAAAAAAACACAATATCACTTTGAATTTTTAAAGCGAGTTTAATCTTTAGGCGATAGTTGTTTTGGATAACTAATATAAAAACACAACAGCAATTGGTTTATTACTGTTGTGTTTTGAAGGTTAATTTCAGAAGTTAAGCTAATTGACGGCGATGTTTGATAAAGTCGATAATATTGTCCACTTTTATCATTTCTTTATCACCACCAGCTCGATGTTTGTATTCTACTTCACCGTTTTCAAGGTTACGTTCGCCAATCACAATTGTGTGTGGAATACCAATCAATTCCGCATCAGCAAACATTACTCCAGGGCGTTCTTTGCGGTCATCAAATAAGACTTCAATGCCAGCAGCTTGTAGATCTGCGTAAAGTTTTTCTGCGGTAGCTTGAACTTTTTCAGATTTATGCATGTTCATTGGAATAATGACAACACTGAATGGGGCGATTGCTTCTGGCCAAATAATACCACGATCGTCATGGCATTGTTCAATAGCTGCTGCCACAATTCGGCTAACGCCAATGCCGTAACAACCCATGATCATAACGTGGTTTTGTCCATCTTCACCTTGGACGGTGGCTTTCATTGCTTGCGAGTATTTAGTGCCAAGTTGGAAGATATGCCCAACTTCTATACCGCGTTTAATTTGTAATGTGCCTTTGCCATCTGGGCTGATGTCACCTTCAACAACGTTGCGAATGTCTTCAATACGCGGCAGGGTAACGTCGCGCTGCCAGTTAATATTAAAGTAATGCTTATGATCGATATTCGCACCGGCACTAAAGTCACTCATAACCGCGACATCGCGGTCGATAATAATTGGCATATTGAGGTTAATTGGCCCTAATGATCCCGGACCTGCGTTGACAATGGCGCGGATTTCTTCTTCGGTTGCAAATTCTAATGGCGAGGCAACAATATCGATTTTTTCGGCTTTGATTTCGTTTAAGGTGTGGTCGCCTCGAACTAGTAGTGCAACAAGTTGGTGTCCGCTTTCTTTTGTGGCTTTAACCATTAAGGTTTTAACCGTTTTTTCAATCGGCACATTGAACTGTTCAACTAATTCGTCAATGGTTTTGGCATTAGGGGTATCGATCAGCTCCATGGTTTTAGTCGGTTCTGCTCGTTTTTGTGTTGGTGCTTGTGCTTGCGCCATTTCGATATTAGCGGCATAGTCTGATTCAGTTGAGAATACAATATCGTCTTCACCACTGTCGGCTAATACTTGGAATTCGTGTGACCAGTTACCGCCAATTGATCCCGTGTCAGCTCTAACCGCTCTAAAATTTAAGCCTGCACGAGTAAATACGGCACTATAGGCTTTGTACATGTCATCGTACGTTTCTTGTAGCGATTCTTGTGTTGTATGAAATGAGTAGGCATCTTTCATGATAAATTCTCGTGAGCGCATAACGCCAAAACGTGGGCGAACTTCATCTCGGAATTTTGTTTGAATTTGATATACATTAAGCGGTAGTTGTTTATATGAGCTAACTTCGTTACGTAGTAAGTCTGTAATGACTTCTTCATGGGTTGGCCCTAACACAAAATCACGTTCGCCTCGATCTTTAATGCGTAATAGTTCTGGGCCATACTGTTCCCAACGCCCACTTTCTTGCCAAATATCTGCTGGTTGTACAACGGGCATGAGCACTTCAATTGCCCCTGCTTTGTTCATTTCTTCACGGACAATATTTTCAACTTTTTTAAGAACTCGGTAACCAGTGGGAAGCCAAGTATATAAACCTGCCGCAACTTTTCGGATCATACCGGCGCGTAGCATTAATTGATGACTAATGACTTCTGCATCAGCAGGGGTTTCTTTTAACGTAGAAAGAAGATATTTACTGGTTCGCATAAATTTATCCCGAAAAAATAATTTAGTTATAAATATAATAAAAATGTGAGTTAGTTTAACAGTACCAAGCGCAACACTAAAGCAATTTTATTGGTAATTATTGTGAATAATAAAGATTAATTGTAAATTATTAGCATGAGTAATTAAACGAAATTGATATGGAGAAATTAAATTTATCACGCTTAGTGACTACCTTATTTGTGGTTTTGGTATTATACCAACCAGCTAAATTTATTAGCTATTATTTAACTGATTTTAGTTATGAAGAAATGATGGATTTTATGTGGGTGGATGATCGTACATGTTATTACCCTGGTGAGTTGGGCAGCGGCAAATATAATTATGGTAAAGATTGTTCTATTTGTGAACAAATGAATCCGTATAAAAGTGACGGTATTTATATCAAAGAGGGGAATGGCTATATTATTGGTAATGATCTGATGAAAAAAGTTTATTTGAAAAGAAAACCTGATTACATTTCTTTAGAGCGATTTACTGGTGGGGAACTGTACGTTAAGGATTTTGAATCAGGCATTACCTGTAGCTTTTATTCATATGAGTAATTTAGTAATAAATAATAAAAAATAATTGCTTATGAAAATGATGAGAATCAAACAATTAAAAATATCGCATATTATTTATGTGCTATTAGTCTTTGCTATACTTTATTATCCTGTGAAAATAACCAAATATTATTTAATGGATTTAAGTTATGATGAAATTTTGGATTTTAACTGGAGAGGGTATGGGTGTGAAACTAAAGATGGTCATAGGGTAGATGGTAGAGATTGCCCCTGTGGTGGAGGAATGATGGGACCAGGTGATCCTTATAAAATTAGTAATGAAGGGGATTTTTATTACAATGATAAGCTTTTGGGAAAAGTTATCCTAAAAACAAAGCCAAGTTATTTTTCTGGTGGTGAAATTCTAACAGGCGGCGAATTAGAAATTGAGCATTTAGAAACAGGAATAATTTGTTATTATGATTCAGTTCTTGATTGAAATACAATCTTTAATATGTAGGAAAACACCCCGTTGCTTACACTTCATGGTTAAAATAATCTTCTAAAAACATTTAAGACATTTTTCAGAAAATCCTTTTATGCGATTTTTACGGTAATTTAATTGTTAATAAATTGTTCTTAAGCTTTTGTTTTCTATCTTTTAAATCCTGACCTATTTGCTGATTATGCTGTAAATTATCATAAATGCCTATGCATATTGCCTTTGGTGCTTGTGAGAAAATTTTGTTTAAATATATCTGCTGTTGTCTTTTTAGCAAAAATAAGTGTTTGAGGCTATAGTTGATGTTTTTATTATGGTTGCACATTATTACTTGATGTAGAGATTAATTACTAATATCAAATACTAATCGTCTGGTTATATACCCCCCCATTGACTTGTTTATTAAATTTAGCAGCTTTCATTTAAGCTTAGTTAAATTTGTGTTATAGCAAGTATCTTGCTCTGTTTTTTTTGGAATCAAAATTGATTCTTTAATTTTTTTTAAGTTATTAAGTATCAATTTGGATATTAAGTATAACGTTGATTATATTTAATTTTTTGTTGTTTATGTGATGCTGATCACTTTGTTAAAAATATTAAATTGATATCATATGCGGCAAATTTTAGATTAAGGAGTAGTAAAAAAATGAGTAAGCTAAGGGATAATCAAATAAATGCCAATAATGATTCAGCATTATCTAAATGGCGAAAAAGCGATTCATTATGGATGTTAAGCCTTTATGGTACTGCCATTGGCGCAGGTGTGCTTTTTTTGCCCATTAACGCTGGTGTGGGAGGGTTAATTCCACTGTTAGTGATGTTGATTCTTGCCTTTCCTATGACTTTCTTTGCACATCAAGCGTTATGTCGATTTGTTTTATCAGGTAAAAGTCGCGAAGGCGATATTACTGTTGTGGTCGAAGAGGCTTTTGGACGCACAGCAGGGAACTGGATAACAGTTCTTTATTTTTTTGCCATTTATCCAATATTATTGGTATATAGTGTTGGTATTACTAATACTGTTGATAGTTTTATGGTTAATCAACTTGGCATGTCATCGCTTCCAAGGGGATTGCTTTCATTTGTTTTAGTCGCATTTTTAATGTTGATTGTTCAATTTGGTGAAGATCTTATCGTTAAAGTTATGTCGATATTAGTTTTTCCATTTATTGCTGTTTTAATGATTTTAGCGTTGTTTTTAATTCCTGAGTGGAATGGTGAGCTTTTTGCTAATTGGTCGTTTAGTAGTGGTAGTGATGGTGGACAAAGTATTTTAATGACACTTTGGCTAGTTATTCCTGTTATGGTTTTTGCGTTTAATCATTCACCGATTATTTCATCTTTAGCGGTCGCGAAACGTAAAGAATATGGTGATGTTTATGCTGAACCTAAATGTACTAGAATTATTGCAGCAAGTAATATTATGATGGTTGTAACGGTGATGTTTTTTGTTTTTAGTTGTGCGCTTTGCTTGTCACCTGCTGAACTTTTAGATGCAAAAGCTCAAAATATTTCAACGTTATCGTATTTGGCTAATCGATTTAATTCACCTGTTATTGAGTATATTGGCCCTCCAATTGCATTTATTGCAATGGCTAAATCATTTTTAGGTCACTACCTTGGTGGTAAAGAAGGGTTTAATGGTGTTGTTAATAAATTCTTGCGTAGTCGTAATAAAACAATTTCAGAAAAGAAGCTTGATAAATTAGCTATTGCCTTTATGTTTGTAACAGCATGGGGCGTTGCAACATTAAATCCAAGTATTTTAGGCCTGATTGAGTCACTTGGTGGTCCAATTTTAGCGATCTTATTATTTTTGATGCCAATGTATGCCATTCATAAATTACCCGTATTGGCAAAATATCGTGGCAAACTAAGTAATATTTTTATTGTTGTGATGGGAATTGTTGCGATTTCAGCAGCTATTTATAATTTGCTATAAAATTTGTTTAATTGACTATAGATCATCTATTCGTTTTTTATTGGTAAAATTCGTTAGTATGCGTCGATGAATGGTGTTTTATTTATAAAAAAGCTTATAAGTAAATTTACAAAGGTATAACTAGGCTAGTACGATTAATTTGTGCTGCCTTAAAAAGGAAAAATATGAGTTCGGTATTTGAAATATTTAAAATTGGTATTGGGCCTTCAAGTTCACATACAGTAGGACCAATGAGGGCAGGGAAGGCGTTTATAGATCAACTTATTAGTAACGAAATGATGCCATCAGTAACAAAAATTGTGGCGGATGTTTATGGTTCTTTGTCGTTAACAGGAAAAGGGCATCAAACCGATATTGCTATCATTATGGGGTTAGCTGGTGAAATGCCTGACACTGTTAATATTGATGCTATTCCGGTTTTTATCGAAACGCTGAGCCAAACTGGCCGTTTACCTATTTATAATAATCGTTACGAAATCGATTTCCCTTTGGACAGTTGTATGGTGTTTCATTCTAAATTTTTACCATTACATGAAAATGGTATGACGCTAAGTGCCTATAATGGAGATACATTATTATTTCAAAAGACGTATTACTCTGTTGGAGGAGGGAAGATTGTTGAAGAAGAAAAATTTGGTCAACAAGAGCAAGATTCTGTAAAACTTCCTTATCCATTTGCTTCAGCTGAGCAATTATTAAAACATTGTGAAGATAATTCATTATCAATTTCTAGTATTATGATGAAAAATGAGCTGCAATTGCACTCTTATGAAGAAATTGAAACGTACTTTTCTCGTGTTGGGCAGACTATTTTGGAGTGTATTAAGCGTGGAATGAATACTGAAGGGTTATTACCGGGGCCACTTAAAGTTCCTCGTCGTGCGTTTTCATTATATCGACAATTGTCTACCACCAAAGATAAGATTATTAGTGATCCAATGGTTATTATTGATTGGGTAAATATGTTTGCACTTGCCGTAAGTGAAGAAAATGCCGCGGGTGGACGAGTGGTGACAGCGCCAACAAATGGAGCGTGCGGTATTATTCCTGCAGTACTTGCTTATTATGATAAATTTATCAACGAAGTAACACCTGATATTTACATTCGATTCTTTTTGACATGTGGTGCAATTGGGCAACTTTACCAAATTAATGCTTCTATTTCTGGTGCAGAAGTTGGTTGTCAAGGCGAAGTCGGGGTTGCTTGTTCTATGGCAGCCGCTGGACTTGCTGAACTTTTAGGTGGAAACCCTGAGCAAGTTTGTATGGCAGCTGAAATTGCGATGGAGCATAACTTAGGATTGACTTGTGATCCTGTAGCTGGTCAAGTGCAGGTACCTTGTATTGAGCGTAATGCGATTGCTGCAGTAAAATCAATCAATGCAACAAGAATGGCTTTAAGGCGAATTACGGCAGCCAAAGTATCATTAGATAAAGTGATTAAAACGATGTACGAAACGGGTAAAGATATGAATGCAAAATATCGAGAAACATCTCGTGGAGGCCTTGCGATTACTGTTCATTGTAATTAGCTTACTTTATTGGCTGTATTGTATTGACCGATTGCAAAATCGGCCAATACTTAAATAGTGTAGTTTGTGGTCGTTAATTAATTGTACTTGGTTGATTTAATCTAATTGAGTTTAATGTTTCCAACACATAGTGTTGACTTTAGAACGCAAGAAATCATTCTCTGTTAGCACGTTTACTTTTTCTGTTTTTGTTGTTTTTTGTTTTCTTTTTCGTTTAGGTTGTTCTATCGAGCTGTTGTGAATAACTTCGTTATAAGCAAGTAAATTGTTAAGCTGATCAAGCTCATCTAATCCGCGAAGTACAGAAATTAACGTTTGTAATGTAATCGATTCACCGTGTTCAATCCGTTTTATTGTGGCAATACCAATTTCAGATTTTTTAGCAAGTTCTTGCTGAGATAAGTTTTTTTCGATTCTTGCCATTTTTATTCTGCGACATAACGTAGCAACTATGTCGATATTTTCATTCATGAAATATCCTTTGTAGGATATGCCATGTGATAGGCATATCTTCTATCGCTATTAATATATTGTTATTAAATTAATGGCTTATCTTCTTTATCTTTGACTTGTTTTTTTTCTAGGCTTTCTAAAAGCTTTTTATGAATGCCATTAAAGCCGCCATTGCTCATAATTAAGATTGCATCTGTTGGGCGGGATGATTTTGTGATCATTTCAACCAGTAAATCAATGTCACCAGTCCAGTAAGCTGGTTGAATACAAGCATCAACGACATCGGCAACCAACCAAGGTAATTGTTCCGGTTGAAAGATAAATATTTCGTCAGCACGGCCAAGCGATGGGGCAAGCTCTTCTTTGGAGACACCCAGTTTCATTGTGTTTGAGCGAGGCTCAAGTACGGCTAAGATTCGTCGATTTGCCCCAATTTTGCTACGCAATGCTTCTAGTGTTGCTAAAATTGCCGTTGGGTGATGAGCAAAATCATCATAAATTTCGATGTTATTAACTTCACCGTAGAGTTCTAAACGTCTTTTTGCATTTATAAATGTACCTAATGCTAAACATGCGTCCGCAGGCTCAATTCCTACATTATGTGCCGCTGCGATTGCCATCAATGCGTTGTGCATATTATGCTCACCTACTAATGAATATTTTACTTCACCTACTTTTTGATTTTTATAGTAAACAGCAAACTGACTTGCATCATTATTGATACGTTGCGCTAACCAACCAGTTTTTGATTCTGTAAATACTTGTTCGCTCCAGCACCCCTTTGCTAATACTTGTTTTAAATTTACATCTTCTTGTGGTGATATGATTAGCCCTTTGCTTGGTACTAAACGTACTAAATGGTGGAATTGTTTTTGAATTGAGCTAAGGTCGTCAAAAATATCTGCATGATCAAATTCTAAATTGTTCATGATCAGTGTTTTTGGACAGTAGTGCATAAATTTTGAACGCTTGTCGAAGAATGAACAGTCATATTCATCCGCTTCAATAACAAAAAAGTTACCTTCTCCTAATCTTGCTGAAACTTCAAAATTACCGGGGACCCCTCCAATCACAAAACCTTGTTTATAACCTTGTTTTTCTAAAATCCAATTGACCATGCCTGCAGTTGTGGTTTTGCCATGCGTTCCAGCAACAGCAATGACCCAACGGTCACGAAGTACATTGTCATGTAGCCATTGGGGGGCTGAAATATAAGGAATGTTATTGTTTAAAATATATTCAACACAAGGATTTCCTCTTGATAGGGCATTGCCGATAATGACTAAATCAGGTGTCGATGTTAGTTGTGATGGATCATATCCTTCAATAATATCAATGCGCTCTTTTTGTAAAAGCGTACTCATTGGTGGGTAAACATTTTTATCTGAACCTGTTACTCGATGACCTAAAGAACGGGCTATTAGTGCAATCCCTGCCATAAATGTGCCACAAATTCCAAGAATATGAATATGCATTTTGTATCCTTAACGTTGTATTAATTCTATATCAGTGATGTTGGGTAACCATTGTTAACTTGGCCTCAATCTGGTGTAAATCCAGCACAACTTTACAATTATAATCGATCCGACTTGCTTATGCGATAGGCCATAGGTGTTTTATGATTAAATTTGGTGATTGGTTACCTCGAAATTCATTGACATCTAAATGATAAACTATCTTTACATTTTTTATTGACTGATCAGGCCATTGCTGTCTATTTACATTAAAAAATATTCCTTCAATAAGTGGGCCACCATTTTTAGGCTCTAATACTAATTTAAGGTGTTTTTCTGCAAGTAATTGTTGTCGGTGAATAATAAATTCGCCATCAAAAATTGGGGTACTAAATCCTTCTCCCCATGGGCCTGATTCTTTTACTTGTTTAGCTATTGCGTAAGTAAAGTCTTGGCTATCTATTTCACCATCGGTTTCAATGATTTGTTCTAGTAAATTAGGAGGTAATTGTTTGTCTGAAAGAGCTTCAATACTACTTTTAAAACGTTCTAAATCTTCTTCACGAATGGTTAATCCAACAGCCATTGCGTGTCCTCCAAAACTAACGATTAAATCTGGATGTTGCTGATTTAATTTATCAATAAAATCCCTTAAATGTAATCCTTTAATTGAGCGTCCTGAACCTTTTAAAAAACCATCTTGGGTTGAGGCAAAAGAGATCACTGGGCGGTAATATTTGTCTTTCAAGCGAGCCGATAATATGCCAATAATACCTTGATGCCACTGGGGATGATAAAAGACGAGGAAGTTAGGAATAGCTGTGCTTTGTTTTTCAATTTCTTCAATAAACGATAAAGCTTCTTTATGCATCGTTTGTTCAATCAATTTTCGATCGCTATTGAGGTTATCAAGATCTGTCGCCTTGCTGATAGCTAAATCATAATTATCACAAAGTAATAATTCAACACCTAATGTCATATTATCCATTCTACCAGCAGCATTTAATCGAGGCGCAATATAAAAAGCTAAATCTGTTGAAGTAATAGATGTAGGATCTTTTTTGGCTATCTGTAATAGAGCTTTGATTCCTTCGCTACAATAACCGGCCCTGATTCTGTTCACACCTTGGTAAACTAGAATACGATTATTGTGATCTAGCCGAACTACGTCAGCAATAGTACCTAGTGCCACTAAGTCGAGCAAATTTGTTATATTATATTCAGTCAAATTATTGTCAGTGAACCAGTTTTCTTTGCGCAATTTTGCACGTAAGGCTGACATAAAGTAAAAAGCTACTCCCACACCCGCTAAGTGCTTAGATGGAAAATCGCAATTAGGTAAATTAGGATTGATTATGGCATCAGCATTAGGCAGTTGCTCAGGACATAAATGGTGATCAGTAATAATGACTGATAAATTTGCTTGTTTGGCAAAATCGACTGCTTCAATAGCAGAAATTCCGTTATCAACAGTAATAATAAGTTGTGCTTTTTTTAAAATGGCTTTTTTAACCACCGATACACTCAATCCATATCCATCATTGAAGCGATCTGGAATGATGTAATCAACAAATTGACAGCCCATATTTTTAAGAGCTTTGATTGTTAAAGCGGTGCTTGTAGCTCCATCTGTATCAAAGTCACCAACAATCATAATTTGTTGATTATTCTTCATTGCTAAATAAAGAATTTCGACGGCTTTTTCAATGCCATTTAGTTTGTCGTAATTACATAAATTGCGAGTGGTGTAGTCAAGCTCTTGTGTATGAGTAATACCACGAGATGCATAAATTCGTTGCAATAATAACGGAATATCATTAGGAAATTCTGGATATACCTCAATTAATTTGCGATGTATTAATTTATTTCTTTTCATATTTTATATGCTAACGTATTGGCGCTAGCATGTATTTTGTTATTATGTTTTAAGTTTTAATAAGTGATTACTTGTTAATTTTTATTTAGTTGCTTTTTTATCTAAAATTTCAATTAATTTATCCGCAGGTAAATAGCCAGAAACCAATTGTCCGTTAGGTAAAACAATTGCTGGTGTACCACTAATGCCAAGTTTTTTACCAACATTAAATTGTTGTGTTACGTAAGGAATCATACTGCTAGCTGGAGAAATAGTGTTGCCTTTATAAGCATTTTCAAATGCTGCTTTGCGGTTAGTCATACTCCAAATGGATTGCATATTTTTACCCACCTCACTATCAGCACCTGCTCGAGGGAATGCAAAATAATGTACTGAAATACCGGCTTCTAAATATTTATCGATATTTTCGTGTAGTAGTTTGCAGTAATGGCAAGTGTAATCAGTAAAGACTGAAATAATATATTTTTCATTTTTGGCTTTATAAACAATGGCATCATTTTTAATTGATTTGATTAATCTAAGGTTGTTACCATTAGCGATATCTTCTGGTTCATCACCTTGAATATCATAAATAGGGCCTTGGGTTAAATATTTACCATCGTCTGTAACATAAAAAAGTCCATCAGGTGTAGTGACTCTTTTTAAGCCATTTACTGGGCTATTTGCAATTTTAATATTTTTATGACTATAACCTAATTTGTCCATTGCATTAATAATATCTGTATTATTTGCTAACGCTGTAGTTGATATTAATGCTAAACCTAAAACTAATTTTTTCATTTAATTATCCTTATTTTTTCGTGCGTTATGCTCGAGGATGATGTTTGCTGTGTAACTGTTTTAATCTTTCAGTCGCTACATGTGTATAAATTTGTGTCGTTGACAGACTACTGTGTCCAAGCAACATTTGTACAACACGTAAATCCGCTCCGTGATTAAGTAAATGGGTTGCGAAAGCATGCCGAAGTACATGAGGTGAAAGCGCTTCGATATTGATGCCCGTCAACATGGCATAGTATTTTATTCTATGCCAAAAGGTCTGTCGTGTCATTTTTTTACCTAATCGGCTCGGAAATAGCACATCAATAGTGCCATTTTTTAGAAGATCGTTTCGGCCATATTTGAAATAGTATTCAAGCCAATAAACAGCTTCTTCACCTAGCGGTACTAAACGTTCTTTATTTCCTTTCCCAATAACTCTTATTACCCCTTGTCTTAAGCTAATATCACTCATTTCTAAATTTACTAACTCTGATACACGTAGACCTGTAGCATAAAGCACTTCTAACATGGCTTTATCTCTTAATTCTATAGGATCTTCTATACTGGGAGATTCAAGTAGAGAACTAACTTGTGATTCAGTTAAATCTTTTGGTAACTTTTTGGGTAATTTGGGTGATGATAATATCGCTGATGGGTCATCAGTTCGGTAATTTTCTTGATATAAATACTGAAAAAATCTTTTGATTGCGCTAAGTAAGCGTGCTGAACTACTTGCTTTATAACCATCTTTTACCCGTTGCATCAAAAATTCTTGTAAATTAATCGTTTGAGCTGTTAAACATGTTGTATTTTGCTGTTGTAAAGATTGGCTTAACGCTAATAGATCAAGTTTATAAGATTCAATGGTATTTTCAGCTAGGTTTCTTTCTAACCATAATGAATCTAAGAAATGCGCTATTAACATTTTGTTTTGGGGGGGAGCGTCTTGGTAAGACATCAAAATTATCTCTAAATTATATTTATTCGTTTGTTATATTATATACGAACTGTTAATAAGTTACAGTTTTGGGTAATGGGTATTTATGATGGCTGTTGTTACTTATTTTTATTAACTACTATATACTTAGGTTTTTGTTATTTTTTACTATTGTTTATGTTAAAGCGAAGTATTAATCTTTTTATTGCTCTGTTTGCTATTTCTATTATTGTTCTGGAAACCTATATTTATTGGCATACTCGGTTTCGTCCTTGGCAGCCTAGCTCTTCAATAGGGCGGTTAGTTTATTATTATAGTTTCTTTACAGTATTATCAAATTTAATGTTAGCATTGAGTTGTTTTTGGCTAACTATAAATCCTAATTGCCATCGGTATAGTTTTAAAGTTATTCGATTAAATGGATTAGTTGGTGTGATTATAACTACAATAGTGTATAACATAATATTAAGGGGAATTCATTCACCACCTAATATATTATTAAAAATTGCTAATGAAAGTTTGCATGTTGTTATCCCTGTTTTGGGAATATTGACTTGGTTTATTTGGGGACCATTTCGGAAAATCAATATTAAAGTCATTGTAGGATCGTTATTGTCATTAATGGGATATGGCATTTATATTTTTGTTCGAGGCTATTATACAAGTTTATATCCGTATCCTTTTATTAATGTTGTGCAGATTGGTTATTTTAAAGCACTATTGGCTGTTAGTAAGGTATTTTTATTATTTTTGGGATTAGTTTTTTTATGTTGGGCAATTGACTGCTTAAGGAGTCAAAAATGAAACTGTATATTTATGAGCATTGTCCTTTTTGTGTTAGAGCGAGAATGATTTTCGGACTAAAAAATGTACCTGTGGAACAACAGGTATTACTTAGTGATGATTTTGCTACGCCTGAACATATGATTGGTGAAAAAATGGCACCAATTCTACAAAAAGATGATGGTAGTTATATGCCAGAAAGCTTAGATATTGTTAATTATGTTGATAATAACTATGGAGGAAATACTATTTTAATAGGTTCACAATCGTTAAATATTGCAGAATTAATAAAACAGTTACAACAATATGACTATAAATTAGTGTGTCCACGTTATATCAGACTAGGTTTAGCTGAATTTGCAACACAAAGTGCTATCGATTATTTTGTTACAAGCAAAGTTAAAAAAATGGGCTCTTTTGATGAATGTTTGTTGCAAAGTGATTTGTTAATTTCAAAGATTTCAGCTGTGTTGTACAAACTTGATTCGTTGATTGTTTCGTCTGATGCGTGTAATGGGCAATTATCTCTTGATGATATCTGTTTATTCCCAATTTTACGTAATTTGACGTGTGTTAAAAAATTAACATTTCCGCCTAAAATTAAAGCTTATATTCAATCTATGGCAAACCTTAGTAAGGTTGATCTGTTTTTTGATAAGGCTATTTAAGCGAATGAGTAGAAATATAAAATTATTAGGTTTTACTTGATATTAAACCTGAACAGTAAAATTTAACTTCATAAAAAAGAACAGGAAAAGTAAATCCTGTTCTTTTTTGTTTAACAATACCTTGTTACTATTGATTATTTAGGGTAATTTGGCTAATTGCTTAATTTAATATCAATAACTTCAATATTATCTTTACCACCGTAAATATCATACCAAGGTGTTGCATACTGTTTTAATATTTTGTTTAGGTGTTCAACATTTTCTCGTCCAGTTTGATCTAACCAACGTTTTAAACCTTCTGTACCACCATTTGCATAGGCGGCAACACCTTCAAACCACGTTGCACGACCACCTAAAATACCACTGTATTTAGCTCCATTTTCACCTGCAAAAATCAGCTCCTCGTGGAAAGTTTTTGTCGGTACCCCTGCGCTCAAATAAATGAATGGTCTAGTTGCTGCATCACTTGCTTGTTTAAAATAGTCAGCAGCTTGTTTTTGAGTATAAACAACAATATTGTTGTCGTTAAATCCTTCTACATTTTTGAACAATACAGGAACTTCGACTTTTAAAACATCAATGTAATATTGTTCTTTTGTAAATTCTTTAATGGTATTAATGACTTTTTGTGGTTTTATTTTGGCAAATTCAGGACTTTTATCATCAGTTATCACGTTATCATATACAATAGGTTCAACAAAAACAGGAATATCCGCTGCTCTAGCTTCATTGCCTAAACGTTCTAAAAATGCGTGTTTTTTGTCTAAAATATCTTGAGGGTCGTCGGGATTATAATAAACCAAGACTTTTGCAGCATCGGCTCCTTTTTTTATTAGGCGCTGTAATGAATCTTCGGGTAAAATATCGGGTAATCGGCCTGGAGTGTTGGCATCATATCCTGTTTTTTCATATGACATGATTAACCCGGAATTACTATTTTTGGCTGACATACCTTTAAAGCCATACTCTTCATCTAACAAAATTGCACTGACATATTTAGTTAATTCTTGAGAGACAAGTTCTTTAAATTCATAAACCATATCAATATGATAACGTTCTTTACCAACAGCTGATTCCATCATTTTAACCATTGAACCACGTTGATCTATCGCTAATGCAGCAATAACGCCATCTTGGTTTGATAATTGCTGCATGCGGGTAAATTTGCCACGAGAAATATATTTTTTAGCCATTTTATGACCTCCATTTAATAAGTATCTCTATTCTAGTTTTTTTGTTTGTCTATTTATTAATCATTTGTGCTAGTTTTAACGATATGCTTAATAGAAATAAATTATTGTGTAATGAGACCATAATTAAATTAATTGATTGAGTAAATATATTCTTTAAAAAATTATACGTTAAGGTATAGTGGTTCAAAATATTAAATGATTTGTAAATAGAATTTTACAGGGATAACCATGCCAAATGAATTAACTCACGCATCGACAAGAACTTTAAATACTCAGGATTATAAAACATTGGCGCTTTCCGCATTAGGTGGAGCATTAGAATTTTATGATTTTATTATTTTTGTCTTTTTTTCAATGACTATTAGCCATCTTTTTTTTCCAAATGATATGCCTGCTTGGTTAAGTCAAGTTCAAACATTTGGTATTTTTGCAGCGGGATATTTAATACGCCCATTGGGTGGAATTGTAATGGCTCATTTTGGTGATCGTTTAGGTCGCAAAAAAATGTTTACATTAAGCATATTGCTTATGGCATTACCTACACTATTTATAGGTTGTTTACCGACTTATACAAATATTGGTATTTTGGCTCCTTTGTTACTTTTGCTTATGCGTTTGTGTCAAGGTCTGGCTGTAGGAGGTGAAGTTCCAGGTGCTTGGACTTTTGTTGCAGAGCATGTGCCGAAAAATAAAATTGGCTTAGCTTGTGGAATTTTGACGAGTGGTTTGAGCCTAGGTATTTTACTCGGTTCATTAGTTTCAACGGCTATGAATAAATTTTTGTCTTCTGAACAGATTATTGATTGGGGCTGGAGAATTCCATTTATTATTGGTGGTATCTTTGGATTGGTTGCAATGTATTTACGTCGTTGGTTAAAAGAAACGCCAATTTTTATTGAAATTCAAAAACGTAAACAACAAGAATTGTCTAAAAAAATACCTGTTATAACAGTATTAACTCAGTACCTACCTCAAACTATTTTATCAATGCTACTCACATGGGTACTTTCTGCTGGTATCATGGTTATCATGCTGATGACGCCAATTTTGTTACAAAAGCAGTTTGGTTATTCTCCAATTGATGCGTTGCAAGGCAATATATTAGCGATTATTGGATTAATTATAAGTTGTACTTTTTATGGCATGATGATGGATAGATTTCCTATAGGTAATGTATTATTTATTGGGTGTTTTATTGCTGTAATTATGATTATTATTTTTTATTGTTTATTAGATAATCCTCATGTTTTATTTATCACTTACTCGCTGACAGGATTTAGTATAGGTATAGTAGGTTCTTTTTCTTATTTTATGGTTAAAGTGTTTCCTGCGCAAATTCGTTATAGTGGAGTCTCTTTTTCATTCAATATGGCTTATGCTATTGCTGGCGGTATAACGCCTTTACTGATTTCATTTTTTAGTGATTTAGTTAGTAAAATGGCACCCGCTATCTATGTGGTTGGATTATTTTGTTTAGGTGCATTTATTGGATTATTTCTATTAATCAATAATAGTAGCCAAAAATATCTTGCTAAAGATATGGAATAAACGTAATTATTATCGGAACAATAAGAAGGAACGAATTTTGTTGTTCGTTCCTATTATTTGCCAGTCTATTTTGTTGTTTTCTATTCTATTCGTTTTCGCCCAATTCTTTTGTTCGTTTTATCGCGGTTTGGATGCTACGTTGTAAGGCGGCGGTAAAGTCGCTATTATTTAATTCGTAAAGACTATTGATACCAACCCCTGCAGGGGAATTGTTTATATCAAGTAATTCGCGTGGGTGTTTTTTACTTAGTTGCAGCATTGCCGCCGCACCATGTAAATTTTCGATGGCAATTCGTTTGGCTACATCACGCGATAATCCAGCTAATACGCCAGCATCGACCATTGATTCGTAAAAATAGTAAATATAGTTAGGTCCAGCAATGGCGTAACCAGTAAAAATATTAAGTAATGATTCATCGATATATTCTAATTTCCCAAAGCTGGTAAAAAACTTCACAACATTTTCTTGTTTAATTATCCATTGATCATTGTTATCGGTTGCAACGCCAGAATAACCATACTGTGTGTCGGTTAGTGTATTGGGAATAGTCCTAATCACTGGTATGTGAATAGTTAATGCTTGTTTTATTTGAGCAATAGATACTCCAGCAATAATTGAAATTAGAATAGTATTGTTATTTTCTAGCTTTAAATTTTTAACAATTTCAGGCCATTGATCCTGAGGTCGCACACCCAATACAATAATATCAGTATTTTTTATTTGCTTTGTTGGTATAACATTATACTTTGTTTGTAAGTAATGTAAGCGTGAGTTATCAATGTCATTGATCAAGACGTCATTTGCTAAATAGGTTTTATTGGTAATTAGTGCTCGAATAATTGCTTCTGACATTTGTCCGCTACCAATAAATAGAATTTTACTCATTATTGCTACCTCTTATTGATTATTTCTCTTTAAAAATCATTACAACACCAAGTGTTTCACTTGCTGGTACAATTATAGAATTTTGTTGTGTAATGAATGAGATACATCCTGACTTTAACGCTTTTTGGGTTTGAGATAATGAATGTGTTTTAAACGCTAAAGCAACTTTACGATCTTGGAGGTTGTTTGATTTAGTTAGTGATGATCCGAAAATTTTTTTCGTAAAAGTTGGGTGTAAATAATCGATTTGTTTATCTTCTGCTATTAGGCGTAAACCTCCTTCAATGTCAACAATATTGGCAGTTGAGAAAGTTTTTTTTAATAAATTAATAGATTTGGCAGGATCGGTGGCTTCTATGATAACTTCTTTTATGTTAATAACTCCGTTGGCATGATTTTGCCATTCTTTTCGCCAAATTAATTCTGGTGTTAACTGATCGCAAAAGAAGATTTGTCCATTTGGTGTGTAAGTAGGGTCTAATCGTACTGTTTTAAAACGAGCTTCAGGACAGGTTCCATCATTTAATTCAACTGGTCTAAAAAATGATTTAGGTGCACTACCTTCAACTTTTATTCCACTAGCTATTAATGATTGATATAAACTTTCTGCATCTTGAGTTTTGAATACTAGTCCTGTTAAACCATCATCAAAACGCCAACTAGTATCGACTTTACTTGTGTTTTGGGATTCATACCCTAAAAGTTCTAGATAGGTTGTACCAAAAATAGCCAAATTATTACTTGTACCAAGTGAATGGTGCCCTCTTGGTGTCATGGTAAATCCCAATTTTTGGTATTGAAGATAAGCTTGCTCAAGCTTGTCGGATACTGTTATTACGACATGGTCAATTTGTGGAATAATTTGTGTCATAAGGTTAACTCCTTAAATGTGGATGGCTGGAGACATATCGATTAAACGAGGAGGGTTCCAACCTTGCCCAGGAACAGCGTTAAGTAGGTTTTTAGTATAAGTGTGTGTAGGATGTAAGAATACTTGCGAAGCAATTCCATGCTCGACAATTTGGCCTGATTTCATTACCAAAATATGATCACAAATTTGAGCTGCAACACGTAAATCATGAGTTATAAAAAGTATTGTTAATCCTAATTTTTGTTGTAATTGTGATAGTAATTCAAGTACTTGTGATTGAACGGAAACATCTAGTGCAGATACAGGTTCATCGGCAATTAATACTTTGGGTTCTAGTGCTAAAGCTCTGGCAATCCCAATACGTTGCCGTTGACCCCCAGAAAATTCATGTGGATAACGATTTAATGCTTCACTGCCTAATCCAACAAGTTTGAATAATTCTTCGGCTTTTGTTCTAGCTTCAAGTTTTGAGGCTCCATAAAGCCAAGGTCCCATGGCAACTTGTTCACCAACCTTACGGCGAGGGTTTAATGATGCATAAGGATCTTGAAATACCATTTGGATATGGCGAGTATACTGTTTTAGTTTTTTACCTTTTAGGTTTGCGATATTAGTTTGATTGAAGTCAATTTGACCGCTATCAATATCTAATAGTTTTATTATGCAACGTGCAAGAGTTGATTTTCCGGAGCCGCTTTCTCCTACTATACCAAGCGTGCTACCTTTATGTAACTTGAAACTAACGTTATTAACAGCATAGGTAATTCGACGATTATGTTTAAACAAGCTATGGTTATGATAGGTTTTAGATACTGATTTTGCTTGAAGAATAATTTCTTTGTTTATTCGACGAACGTCACCTGGTACTAATGGTGGAACAGCAGCTATTAATTTTTGAGTGTAAGGATGTAAAGGGTTATTTAATACATCTTTAACAGAGCCTTGTTCGACTATCTTTCCTTGTTGCATTACAATAACACGGGTTGCAATTTCTGCTACAACTCCAAAATCATGAGTAATAAAAAGGATTGAAGTTCCTTTACGTATTTGTAATTGTCGAATTAGTTTTAAAATGCATGCTTGTGTGGTGACATCTAGTGCTGTAGTTGGTTCATCAGCAATCAAAATAGTTGGTTCGAGCGCTAATGCCATTGCAATCATTGCTCTTTGTCTTTGTCCTCCAGAAAGTTGATGTGGATAAGCTTTAGCTGCTGCTATTGGGTCTGAAATTTGTACGTCAGTTAGTAGTTCAATAACTTTACGTTTAATCTCTTTTTTACTCAAATTGGTGTGGATGGTAAACATTTCGCCAATTTGACTGGCGATTGTTTTAAGTGGATTTAAAGCCGTCATTGGATCTTGAAATACCATTCCAATATGGGCTCCACGAATTTTACGCATTTGGTCTTCGCTATAAGTTAACAAGTTGTTATTATTAAAATTAATTTCACCTTGTGAAACAATAACTTCATCCGGTAATAATCCCATAATTGCATTTGAAAGTATGGATTTACCCGAACCACTTTCACCAACAATGCAAAGTATTTCATTTGGATAAAGATCGAGTGATACATCGTTTATAGCATTTGTACGATCAGCTCCACTTGGTAGTGTAATAGTTAAATTTTTTACTGTTAATTTTTTATCTTTCATCGTTTTTTTAACCTCGGATTGAGTGCATCATTCAAACCTTGACCAACGAGTGAAGTTGAGAGCACGGTTAATAGTATTGCAATACCTGGTATTGCAGATACGTACCACTGTTGGCGTAATACAGCTCTTCCTCCTCCAACTAAATTTCCCCAAGAAGCGATATTAGGATCGGAAAGGTTTAAAAAGGCTAGGGCGCTTTCAAGTAATATTGATGTTGATAAAATTACACTGGCATACATCATAACTGGTGGTAGTGCATTAGGTAAGATTTCGTTGAACATTAGTCGTATTGAATTCATGCCAATCGTTTTATCCGCTTGAATAAATTCACGGTTACGTAATGATAAAAATTCGGCGCGAGTTAATCGGGCTACTGGTGGCCATGAAACTATACCAATAGCAAAAATGATAACCCCGATTGTTGAACCAAATACGGCAACAGCTACCAGTAGTAGTAAAAAATTTGGCAGAATTTGAAAGGCTTCAGTAAAACGCATCAAAATATCGTCGATCCAACCGCCATAAAACCCTGATATTGCGCCTATGATTATGCCAATAGTAATCGAAATTATTGTGGCAATTAAACCAATTAAGAGTGAAACTCTAGCGCCATGAAAAAGTTGTGCCGCAATATTTCGACCGACTTGATCTGTTCCTAAATAAAATTTGGGGTTTGTGAATGGCCACTGTAATGGTCGTCCAGCTAAACTAAGAGGGTTCCCCGGGAAAAACCAATCAGCGGTTAATGCAATGATAATAATTAATAGCAATAAAATTAGCCCAAAGCTTGCAATAGGACTACGGAAATAATTTTTTAATAGCGTCATAATTAGTATCCTATAATTCTAGGGTCAAGTTTTGCATAAAGAATGTCGATAATGAAATTGATGACGATAACCAAAATGGCGGATATAAAAACTACACCTAATAAGGTATTTAAATCGCGTTGAGTTACTGAGTCATAAGCTAATCGTCCTAGTCCAGGAATTGTAAAAATAGTTTCAATGACAACTGAGCCACCAAGCATAGTGCTTGCTTGTAAGCCAATTAGTGTAATCATTGGTAACATTGCATTACGTAAAATATGATCGTTTAAAACTTTTCGTGAGGTTAGGCCTTTAGCTTTAGCTGTTTTTACAAAATCAAGAGTTGAAACTTCAAGCAATGAGGCGCGCATGATACGTAAATAAATAGCAAGATAAACAAGTGCTAATGTAATAGTAGGTAAGATTAAATACCATGCGATATCGAGTATAGCGGTAATTCCCGTTAGTGATTGACCAACGGTTCCAAAGCCACTAGGAGGTAACCAATTCAAGTAAATCGAGAAAACAACTATTCCCATCAATGCAAGCCAAAATGATGGTGTAGAGTAGAATATTAATCCTAATACCGAAATTAGTGAATCTTGCCAGCGATTGACTTTTTGTGCAGCTAAAATCCCTAAAATGGTACCAATAGAGAAAGCTAACAACATTGCACTACCCATTAATAATAATGTTGCAGGTAATCGTTCGATAATAATATAGCTTACTGGTTTATTATAGATGGCTGATTGTCCTAAATCTAAATGAACTAGTCGCCATAAATAATTAAATAAACGTGAACTGGTAGATTGATCAAGTTCATAGTGATGACGCATTTCATTTATAACACTTGATTCAGCTCCTCCAATTTGAGCAAGTAATGCATCCACTGTGTCTCCTGGTGCTAATTGTAATAAAAGGAATAGTCCTATTAAAATAATAAGCAATGCTGGAATAGTAGTTAATAATCGTCTAATTACTAGTGTGAATAAATGCATTATCTTATTTCCTTATTGTTCTATCCAAACATCAAACCAACTACTTGATGGCCAACGTGCTGTATTGTGATGATTGTGCACTTTGGTGCTAACAACAGAGATAAAATCGCGCTCGGTTGCAAACCATAATGGTAATTCATTGTTGACAACATCAACTAACTCTGCGTATAGGGCTTTTCGTTTAACTGGATCAATTTCAGTGGCAGCTGCATCGATTAGGGTATCTACTTTGTCTGATTTCCAACCATATTGGTTGGTCCATGGAGCACCATCAGGACTACCAGAGCGTAACCAAACTGTTGTTGATACTGCTGGGTCACCGCGATATTGATGCCAACCTGTTGCGATATCAAAATCATGTTGTTTATAAACTGCGTTTAAGGCTCCAGCAGTATCAAGATTGATTATGGTGACGTTAATACCAATTTCGGCAAGAGATTGTTGAATAAAAGTTGCAAAAAGTGGTACATCTTCTCCATTATTGATATGCACTAATTTCAAATTAAATCGTATACCATCCGATTTTCGTCTATAACCAGCCTCGTCTAATAAAGCTTCAGATTTTTGTTGATCAAAAGGATAGATTATTTTGCTATTTGATGGATAGAATGATTTTGATGATGAGGGAATAATTCCTGTTGCAGGTTTTCCTAAACCATATAAAAAATCATTAGTAAAGAAGGGAATATTAAGTGATTGTATTATTGCTTTACGGACATTCAGGTTTGCAATGATTGGATTGCGGAAATTAAATTCAAGCGTGTTATTGAAGATATTTGCTTGTGATCCTTTTGTTAATACTTCAAACGTTGGGTTCTGTTTGAATCGATTAATATCGGCAAGACTAAGTTTGGAATAGGTACTTAAATGAATTTGACCGCTTTCTAATGCTGCAGAGGCGGATGATTTATCGTCGATGATACGCCAAACAATTTTATCTAGATAAGGAAAACCTTTACGCCAATAATCAGGGTTTCTTTCAACAATAATGTGTTGTCCTCTTTGGTATTCAACAAACTTAAATGGTCCAGTTCCCACTGGGGCTGTATTATAAGGATTGTTTAAAATATCAGTTCCTTCATATAAATGTTTAGGTACAACATAACCCAAATCAACTAAAGCACGTAATAAGAGATCTAATGGCATAGGTCGAGAATAATTAAATACAACAGTATATTTATCTGGTGTATCAACAGAAGTTAAATTAAGTTGCAACGCTGTTGAAAAATTTAAACGTTTTTTCCAGAATTCAATCGCACTATATTTAACATCTTCTGCTGAAAATGGTTTGCCATCGTGCCATTTAACTTCTTCACGTAATTTAAATGTAATTGCTTTACCGTCAGAAGATGATGACCAAGATGTAGCTAAGACCGGAATAATATTTCCATCTGCATCAAGATCAACAAGTGATTCTATGATCTTTCCTGATATTTCATATACCCCTGTTGAAGCTCGTAGTGCTGGGTTGAGTATTCTTTGTTCACCAGAATAATGGACAACAAGTGTTCCTCCTTGCTGTGGAGTATTATCTGCCATAGCGTAGAACGGTAACAAAATTGAAAAAAAAGTATTAATCAGTGCTTTCTTATAATTAAAAATTTTCATGAGGATTCCTTGAAATAATTGTCACCATATAAAGATATTTATTCATCAATTAAATAATTTTAGGATCTCACTATATGAACTTTAAATTAAGTTGAGAAATGCTAATTACTCATATTTATATTACTTTTGGTTATATATGTTTTTGGTGATTATCGAGTCTATAATTACAATATTTTGGGATTTGTATGAAATCAAATAACTAATTGCACGTTATATTATTACGCTTATCAACTATTATTGAGTTCACAAATCTTGAGAGATTTGTGTGTTTTAGTGTAGCTTATTAAAGCATCAATATTTTTTATAAAATTGTGAAATTACTCATATTTTTTCAAAATAATTCGTTTAGAATGAGAATCAATTATATTTTAACTTTAAAATTATTTAGGAGAAAAATATGAAAGCTGCTGTTATCAAACAAGAATGTGATGGGCAAGTTGAAATTAAAGATATCCCAGTTCGTCCTTTAGAATCTGGAGAAGCGCTTGTTGATGTTGAATATTGTGGTCTTTGCCATACAGATCTCCATGTTGCAGCAGGGGATTTTGGTAAAAAACCAGGGCGCGTTATTGGTCACGAAGGCGTAGGGATTGTGATCAAAATCGCTCCTGATGTAAAAAGCCTGAAAATTGGAGATCGAGTTAGTATTGCTTGGTTTCATGCAGGGTGTGGTACTTGTGAGTATTGTATTTCAGGTAATGAAACATTTTGTCGAAGTGCTTTAAATTCTGGTTATACTGTTGATGGCGGTATGGCAGAACAGTGTATTGTTAAGGCCGATTATGCGGTTAAAGTACCAGAAGGGCTCGATCCCGCACAAGCAACAAGTGTCACTTGTGCAGGTGTAACTACATATAAAGGCATTAAAGTAGCAAATACAAAACCAGGTCAATGGCTTGCTGTATTTGGTATTGGTGGACTAGGAACACTAGCAATTGAATATGGTAAAAAAGTATTTAACAATAAAGTAGTTGCAATCAGTAATAGTGATAGCCAATTAGAATTATGTAAAACATTAGGTGCTGATTTAGTTGTTAATCCTAAAAAAGTTGAAGATGTTGGTGCTTATATTAAAAAGCATACTGATGGTGGTGTTCATGGTGCCGTTGTAACTTCTGTGACTAAAACAGCATTCAATCAAGCTATCAATTCAGTGCGCCCTTTAGGACGTGTTGTTGCATTAGGTTTACCTTCTGAAAATATGGATTTAAGTATTCCTAAAACAGTATTGGATGGTATTCAAGTTTTAGGTTCATTGGTGGGTACTCGTGAAGATTTAGCGGAAGCATTTCGTTTTAGTGCAGAAGGAAAAGTTGTACCAATAGTCGAAAAAAGACCATTGGAAGATATCAATGATATGATTGACGAAATGAAAGCTGGTAGAATTCGAGGTCGTATGGTTGTTGATATGAAAATGAAGAAAAATAAATAAGTTAATTTTACTATCAATTCTAAAAGCTAGCTTAGTGCTGGCTTTTTTTATAAATAAAATTGTTTTATTTACTTGATTCTTATAATTTTAATATAAAAAACTTAATCTTCCTTGTGTTTTACTAATAAATGCCTATTATAACCCAGTTTCGCTTATTTATTTTATATGTTTTAAGAGGACCTTTATGGCAGAACATAATTTAGAAAATAGCCTAAAGAAAGATCTTGGTTTAGTTTCAGCATTATCGTTGGTTGTTGGCATGGTTTTAGGGGCTGGGGCATTTATGAAACCACCAGCTGTATTAGAAGTTACTGGTGATTATAATTATGCATTATTAGCATGGATAATCGGTGGTGCTATTTCCATTTGTGGAGGCTTAACTCTTTGTGAACTTGGTGTTATGTTTCCAAAAACAGGAGGGATGCTGGTTTATTTAGAAAAAATCTATGGAGCTAAAGTAGCTCATCTTTATGGATGGATGATTACAGTTATTTTTTCCCCTTCTTTAGTTGGGGCATTAGTAGGTTATTTTAGTTCAGTATTTTGTTCATTGTTTAACATTAATGATGTTTATCGAATGGCTGTAAGTGCTGGAGTTTTAGGTTTTATCGCTTTCATTAACGCTATTGGTGTCAGGCAGGCTGGTTATTTACAGACGATTGCTACGGTTTGTAAACTAATTCCTATATTGTTATTAGCAATATTTGGGCTATGTAAAGGTAATGGTCAAGTGGCATTATTTACAGCTAGCGGGCAAGGTATTGAAACGTGTGCTCCTTTTGCTGTGGCCATCCTTGCAACACTTTTTGCTTATGATGGTTGGGCACAGGTAGCTTCAGTTGCTGGTGAGATAAATAATCCATCAAAAGTATTACCTAAAGCGATTATTTTTGGCATAGTTTTTCTTGTAGCCGTTTATGCTTGTATTAACATTGCATTATTTAAAATTTTTCCTGTGCAAGAGATGGTTTCTCTTGGGCATAAAGCATCATCTGTTGCTTCACAACGGATGTTTGGGCATTTTGGGGGAAATTTGGTGGCCGTTGGTATTATGGTTTCTATTCTGGGTGGCATTAATGGATATATTATGACGTTATCTCGTACTATATTTAGTATGGCTGAGAGGGGAACTCTTATCGGTGCTCGTTATTTAAGTACCATTGATGATGATAGCCGTTCACCAGTTAATGCAATTATTGTTTTAGTTGTTTTTTCTTTTCTGTACTCAATGTTTCTTGATGCGGATCGATTATCTGAAATTTCAATGTTTTCTATCTGGGTATTTTATTTATTAACGTTTATTGGAGTGATGATTGCCCGTAAAAAATATCCAGATGTACCTAGGCCTTATAAAATTATTGGTTATCCAATAATCCCTATTATTGCAATGCTAGGAGCTATTTATGTTATTTATGGTATGTTAGTTTACCAAACCATAAATGGTATTATTTCTATTGTACTGACTTTAATTGGTTTACCTGTTTATTATTACTATTGTAAAAATAAAAATAGAGAGCTTTCTCTTGGTGAAATTAAAAAATATAAAATAAAAAGAATGGTAACCATTGCAGTGTCAACAATTATTATTATTAGTTTGTTTGTTGCTTGTGGATTTTTTGTTAGCAACTAAAAAATAAAAAGGGTTTATGAAAAAAGCCAGACAATTTGTCTGGCATAATATTTTTTGTAAATGAGATAGTAACCATTTACTCAACGTTCTCTCCGATATTTTTTTTAGGTTTAAATGTATAGTTGAATATTACCAATAATGCAAAAATAGCAATGAAAATACCCATTATAATATCTTTATTAAACCATTTTGCCATATTACCTAGAATAATCCCGATACCACAAAAATCGACATCAGAGAAAGTTGTATTTGCAAAACCAAGCGATCCTAAGACAGGCAATAAAAGAACCGGTAAAAATGTCACTAATAAACCATTAGCAAACGCACCAATCATTGCACCACGACGACCACCCATCGCATTACCAAAAACCCCAGCAGTTGCACCACAGAAAAAATGAGGAACAACACTAGGCAGTATAAGTACTGTGTTTAATTTACCTAGCACGAATAAGCCGACTAGACCACCGATGAAGCTAAATAGGAAACCGATCAAAACTGCATTTGGCGCATATGGAAAAACAACCGGACAATCTAAAGCCGGTTTTGCGTTCGGTACCAATTTTTCTGAAAAACCAGTAAATGCAGGTACTATTTCAGCAAGGATAAGCCTAACACCTTGTAAAATAATAAAAACACCAGCGGCAAAGGTAATTGCTTCTATGATTGCATAAACGAGATAATTATCGCCTTTACTTAATGTTTTTTGGACATAATCAGAACCAGCAAATATAGCAAGAATCAAATAAACAATCATCATAGTTAATGAGATAGAAATCGAACTATCTCTTAAAAAGCTTAAATTTTTAGGTAAATTCATATCTTCCGTTGAGCGAGAATTTTTACCAAATAATTTACCAAGATAACCAGCTAGTACATACCCTAAAGTTCCAAAGTGGCCAAATGCTACATCATCATTTCCTGTAATCTTACGCATCTGTGGTTGAGCTAAAGCAGGGAAGAAAGCCATGATAAGACCAAGTATTAATGAGCCTGTTAATATTAATTGCCAGTTTTCAAAACCAGCTACAGTTAGGATAATACTAATCATACAAGCCATGTAAAAAGTATGATGCCCAGTTAAAAATATAAATTTCAAACGGGTAAACCTAGCAACGACAATATTAGCTACCATACCAAATGCCATAATTAAAGCTGTTGCTGTGCCATACTTAGTTAATGCCAAAGATACAATGGCTTCATTATTAGGAATAATTCCTTGTAATTTAAAAGCTTGTTCAAACATCATACCTAATGGAGTAATTGCGCTGATAAGTACAGACGCACCGCCACTTAATACCAAAAAACCTAAAATAGTTTTAACAGTGCCCTTTACTGTATCGGTAAATGATTTACGTTGAACGATAAGCCCAGCCATAGCAATAAAACCAACTAATATAGCTGGGGTTTTTAGAATATCAACAATAAATTTTATTATTTCTTGAATCATGGCAACACCTCATAATTTAGTGCTTTGCAAAATATTCAACGAGTTTTGTTTCTAAATCGTTGATATCAATGATATTGTTTAATACCACTAATTTATCATCAGGAATTCCTGAACTGGCGGCTAAATCTTTTGTCATAACAAATAGATCAGCCTGATCTGGTGTTGCAGACGCCAAATCAGCATGCGTTACTTCAGCATTAATATTTAGTTTTTTAATAACTTTTTTAATATTCATTTCAACCATAAAACTACTACCAAGACCTGAACCACAAACAGCCATAATTTTCATTTTGTTTATCCTTTTGTTGAGTTTAATTTAATAGTTATTGATAACAGACAATATTTGAGCAGAGGTTTGTGCCTTAAAAATTTTCTGAATATCACTTGCCTCACCAAACAGTGCAGCCAATTGAGTTAATATTTCAATGTGGCTAGTATTATCATTCGCTGCTAATAAAGTAATTAAATAGACAGGATCATTTTCTTGTGAGTTAAATTTAACCCCTTGTTTGACCAATAACATGGATAGACTTAATTGGTTTACGCCTTGTTCTGGTCTGGCATGTGGCATAGCAATACCAGGTGCCAATACATAATAAGGTCCAATTGATTCATGTAACTCAATAATAGAATTAATATAATTTGGTGTAATAGTATTATTTTTTAATAATGGGGCAGCACAAAGTTGTATTGCCTCTTTCCAATTGCCGACTGAATCGACAATGTTGACTGTTTTACTGGTTAACCATGTTTCTAACATTTTACCTCCATTAAAACTGTTATTATTAATAATGGTTAACAAGTTAACATACTAAGTACTAATAGGTATTAAAAAATAATAGAAATGTGATAGCGCTATCAAAAGTTAAAAGAAATTTTTTCTATTGTGTGATGTAGGTAACATTTTTAAAGAATTAACGCTAAAATAATTGGGTATTAGCATAATAATATTATAAAAATAATGATGGTTTAAAATATAAAACTATTATATCAGACATAATTAATGAACAATGTTCTGTTAATTTTCTGCTTTTAAAGTAAGGTTTAGTTTATATAAATAAGAAGGTTAAATTAAAGTCAATTGGGATGAAAGATGCAGGATACCAAAAAACGTAGGAGTACTGGGCAAATTACCTTATTTGATGTTGCTAAACATGCAGGTGTTGGAACTATGACGGTATCTAGGGCTTTGCGAACTCCAGAATTGGTATCAGATAAGCTTAGGCAAAAAATTCAACTTGCTGTTGATACATTAGGATACAAACCCAATATTGCAGCCAGTTTATTAGCATCTGCATCTTCTAATCAAGTTATTGCAATTATTACAACAAAAATATACGACCATTCAGCTAAAACATTGCTTGATGCATTACAAACAAATTTAATAAAAAAAGGCTATACAACATTTATAATAGAATCTTATCATTATCATAAGAGTGAATCACAATTATTAGACACACTTTACAGTCATAATCTTCAAGCAATACTGCTATTTTATGTTGAACATGAAACTTTTATAAAGAAAATTATTCAGAACAAAACAGTACCAATTATGAATGTTGGTAAAAAGCATGATGAATTAATCAATATTAATGTTGAATTTGATGATAGTTTTGCAATGTATAAGTTAACTGAACATGTTATTAAAAAAGGTTACCAAAATATTGCATTACTTTGTGCTAACCAGCAATATCACCTTTTTCAACAACGCTTGCATGGTTGGTACAAAGCAATGCTTACTTATCATTTACCTTCTCATCGAATTGTTAATGCAGCTAAACCGGCTAATTTTAATACAGGAGCAGAATTGTTACCTGATATTCTTCTGAATTGGTCAGAACTTGATGCTCTAATTTGCACTACAGATGAATTAGCTTGTGGAGTATTGTATGAATGCCAACGGCGCCATATTCGTGTTCCTCATCAATTAGCTGTAAGTGGGTTTGGTGATAATGAATTTAGTCAAGTGAGCTTCCCTGCGTTAACAACAGTAGCATTACAATCCCAAAAAATAGGGGAGTACATCGCAACTTTATTATTAAATCATCTAAAAAATACTGAAAGTAAGCACAAGTCAGATTTGTCGGAATTATTGCCTGTGATTAAACCGCGATCTAGTTTATAAATTTTAATAAAGATTAATTAAAGTAAAGCAATGTTTGATACTAGATTTTTGAAAGAGATTATTAAAGTAACGTTATTTGTTTATACTTTGTTTGGTGTTTAATCAATTTTTACTTTGATTAAGATTGAATAAAACAATAAAAAAGCCTACTTATTTGAGTAGGCTTTTTCATTTAAAATTGGTCGGCGAGAGAGCCTTCTAATTGAATCAAAAAATCCTTATAATTCAATTAGATATTTTTTTATGAATTTTTCGTATACAAATCGTATACATATAAATATTTTTTATAATAACAGTTAATACACTATTAGTAAATATAATATACAAATAATAAAGCACTTTTAAATGCTTTATTACTTACACGTGTTTAAGTACACGTACTTAAACAAAGCTATATACTTATTTTTTGTATATTTTTAATGTTTACTTTTTTAACTTCTTCTTTATTATTATTTTTATTTTTTAATAAAAATATATTATCTTCAATTTTTAAAGTAGCATATTCATATAAATTACTTATTTCATCTATTTCGCAATATGTATTAATGTTAACATTTTTACATATTTTAATGTTATTTTTACAACTAAAATACTTAAATAATTCAGCATTTTTTATACTTACATTAAAAAATTTTTTTATTAATTTTTTAGCAAAATACGCAGTTATTTTTAAACCTTTTTTTCTCTCCAACAAAATTATAGTATAAATTATATTTAACTGATTTCTTTTTGCGTTTAAACCTCTTTTTACTCCGCCCATTTTTTTAAAAAATTTCAAATTGAATCCCAGACGTTCTTTTTTACAAAATTTAAAATGTTGTTTAAGTTCTTCATATTCTTTTTCTCTTTCTACTAATTCATTGATTTCATTATGTAATTTTTCTAAATTTTTATTGTAATCATCATATTTTTCATCCATATTTTTTTACCTCGTTATTATTATTTATCTGTTCAGGTACATGTACTTAAACAGGAACTTATTTATATAATATATGTAAAATATTTTTAATTATGTCAATAACTAATATTATGTTTTTTAATATTTTTTTAGGTGATTGAAAGGTGAATTGACTGCTCAAGTACACGTACTTAAACAGTAGGTTAAAAAGCACTATTAAGTGCTTTTGTATATTTAAAGAAATAAACCATTTTTTAAATTATTCATATAACTACTTGATTTATTTGTTTTTTGTTGTTTTTTTGTATATTTTGCTGTAGATCTACTTTTATACTCTTTATTACTACTACTATTTATTGCTACTAATTCTTTATCTTCTTCTAATTTTTTTGATTTAATACTAAAAGCAATAACATCATCACTTATTTTATAACTAATACTTAAATCACTTTTTTCATTTAATTCATTTACTGCTTTTTCAAGTACTCGCTTTTTAAAGTCAAAAGATCTTGTATATTTGTCATCAAGTAATAATATTTCTCTAAGTTCACTAACTTCAATATTTCTTGCTTTTATTACTTTATATTGTGCTAATAATTCATACAAACGTATACTATATACGCTTTTAAATGTACTTATATTGCTTAACTTATATTTAGTAAATTTGTTTTTTAAATCAAAAAGATAAGGAATTATTTGATCCGAAAAAGTTAATTCCGCTGTTGCTTCATTATCTAAATAAGCTTTTGCTTGTAGCCATCTAAACGTAATTTTTTTTTGCTCATTTTTTAAAATTATAGACTTATTATACAAGTCATCCAAACCGTCTTTTATTGCTTTATATATACTGTTTTTATCAATTTTATTAAACTGTTTAGCAAATTCACTTGCTTTTATAACAACTGTTTTATTGTCAGCGCTAGCAGGATTTAACTTACTAATAGCAAACAATATTATTCTCTGTTCTGCTAGCGTTAAATTGTAGCTAGCATTTACTAAATCATTGCTTTTATATACTATTAAATCGCTCATTATTATTATCTCCTTTATTATTATATTTATAGTTATTTATTTAATCAGTTTTTGCTGTTTGTCAACGCATACTTTAAAAGTAATCGTTTTTTATAAAATAATCCAAAAAAAATGAATATTTTTTTTAACATTCGTTTTGTCGTTCAACATTCTTTTTGTCGTTATTAACATTCTTTTTGTCGTTTTTAACATTCGAAATGTCGTTATTTACATTCTTTTTGTCGTCAATGAATTTTGTAACGTATTGATATTATTGGTTAATTTAGCTTAAAAACAAGCTGAAAATAAGAAAATAATAAAATAATAAAGTAAAACAAGAATAATTTTAATAAAGATTTTTAAAAACCTGTAGATTTTTAAAAATAAAAAAAAGATCGGTTAAGGGATTGGGTGCTTGGCAGCACACACAAAATCATAGCAAGCAAGCTTGCTTGAGACTTGCGCTAAAAAAGACTTGTGTGGAACATTTAAAAATCTGTAGATTTTTAAATAATAAGCTAAATAAAAAATGTTTTTGGAAAGGGATTATATGTATGTGCTAAATATAAGTTATTTGTAAAGTACATAAGTAACGTGCTATAAAAAACAAAGTAATTTTTATGATTACTAACTATATAATTTTTTTATGAATTTGGTATTGACAATTCAAATATATTTACTATAAGTATAAGTAATAATAATTTTATCTCTTAAACTTATTATTATTATTATTATGATAGAAAATGTACTTTTTTAACCAAAACCCTTTTATCAAAAAGGGTTTTTTATTGTCTAAAATAACACTAACCTTTTAACTTACCACTATTTCAAAAAAAATACAATAAAAATAAGTTCAACCGCTCAATAAGTAATCAATTAGTTTTGTCTTTTTTAAAAATAACAATTATATTTAAGTATAAACTTTTATTTATTACAAATAAAGAAAAACCAACAATCATAGCATATAAAAGTTTAAAAAAATACAATTAATAGCACAAAATGCTAAAAAACTAACTTTACAATTTAACCAGATTTTATATAACTATAAGTGAGAAAACAAAATAATGTAACTAAAACAAAAAGTTACGCAGTTTTTCTAAATAATAATAATTAATATAAGGAATTGAGCCATGTCAAAAAAAATAATGAAAGTTAAAAAAACAACTAAAGCAGTAGTGAATAAATTAATCGATATAAAAATTAAAGTAAAAAAAGATATTGATAGAACAATAGGAGCTTTAAGAATAGCGGGTGTACCAATTGCTTACACATACAGCAATAGATCTGATGCACGTGTATGTCCAAAAATCGAATTTATCAAAAATTATCCTTACTCAGATGGAAGTAGAAGATATCACAAAGTTGTTGTGCCCAAAGGATCGATCTTTATTATAAGAGATTTTGAAACAAAGCAACTTAAGTATTTAAAAAAATGGATAGAAGAAGAAAAGATTGAATATTCAAGAGTTTACAAAAAAAGAAATGTTGTAAAAACAGAGCAAGCAACACAAGTAGAAGAACAAGTAGAACAAACAACAACAGCAACTATTTAATAAGAAATAAGAAGAATAATAAAGAGGTAAGCAATGAAAATAGAAAATTTAATAAGTGATATAAAAACATACAACAGCTTAAAAGATAAAGAAAATCAAACGGTTAGAGAAAATAACATATTAGAAAGTATAAAAAATACAATAAATATAAAGTTATTAAGTTTAACAAATTTCATAATCGACAATGATTATAAAATATACAAGATTGACTTAGTAAACTTAAACAAAGCTGAAAAAGAAGACAATTTATTACTTTATATTAATGTTTTATATAACATTATTTTAAAAAACAGCAGAGTACATTACAAAGCATTAAATAAAAGTATATAAACAACAATAATAAAAAAGAGGATTAAAAAATGGAATATAAAAAGTATAAAGATCAAATAGATAAGTTGTTAGCATCAGAATATAGAATTACTACTATTAATAGAGCAAATAATTATGTTAATACAAAAATATATAGTAGCGCAAAAATTAAAGAATTTAAAATATATAACGAGTTATATAATTTAAATAAAAATGGATCTGATATTTATATAACACCGCTAAGTCAATCTTATTATTATTTAGTTATTGACGATATTAAAAGCGAAGAAATGATTAATGAATTAAAAATAGAATTTGGAAAACCAATTTTGCATTTAGAAACTTCTGAAAAAAATTATCAATTTATTTATATGGTTAGTAAAAGAGAGGCAAATCAAAAGCTTGCTAATTTTTTTGTTAAAGCAATGAACAAAAAATACGGTGATCCAAAATTTGCTGGCGCAGTACACCCGTTTAGATTAGCAGGATTTAGAAATAAAAAAGAGGGTAGAAATGATTTTTTAGTTAAAGCAATAGAAGAAAAAGATGAAGATGATATACGTTTTAAAGTTTTTAATTTTTTAAAAATAATGGATGAAAATGAATATATTCAAAATTGCATTAAAAATCCAAACATTTTACTTACTACAAACAATACTAACAATAATAACGATATTGAAATTAATGAAATAAAACAAGTGGATAGAAACAGTGAAGAATATTTAGAAATTAGTAAATTCTTTAATAAAGAAAAAAATCGATGGATTGGACTAGCAAAAAAGCAAAAATGGTGTTTAGACGATAGTGTAATTGATTTTAACGCAATAAAAAACACGCTGAATAAATATGCAGAATATAAGAATATTTGTGCAGCCGTACTTGATGATAATAAAAGAGAACATACAGAAGATTACACAATTCGCACAATAAAAAAAGCATTAGACAAGTTAGAAGAAGAACATAAAAAAGAAAATAAAAAAGGTTTTAGTATATAAAATTTAACTTATTTTTAAGTAAAAGCCCCAAATTGGGGCTTTTTTATTAGTACAATATAGTAATATTTTTTCTATATTTATTAATAACACTATTACTATTATTATAATTAAAATTAAAGTTATAATTTTTAGTGTGTTTTATTTTGTGTGTCGCCGTTGCTTCAAACTTTCTACCGCCACCTGATCCTTTTTGATAGTTGCCGTAGTAAGTTTGGGATTTGTCGACTCTGTGACCTAAAAATGCGGCGATCGTGTCTTCATCTGTTTTTGTTCGTTTTAAGTCACTAGCAACTTTATGCCTAAAGCTGTACAAACTTACAGCAGTTCCGTATTTTCTATAAAAAAATTTGCTCAAGCTTTTATAAGTTTTTTCATCTTGCTCTATCTTGTAAACCCCACTATTTCTAAGCTGTTGTCTAAACACGTTTTTATAGAATTCTTTATGTAATTCATTATCTTTTTCAAGCGTTGTAGTACAAATTCTCACGTCCTGTCCCGAATGTTTGCCGATTTTTGCGCCTTTTATCGTCGCTTCAATTACATTTTCTCCATTTTCATCTTGTTTTAATTTCAAACTAACCCCTTTTTTAAACTCCGCCGGTCTTAGTCCAAATAAATCATATACAATTAAAATATCTTTATATTTTTCCAAACATTGCTTATCCATATTTTTTAAAATGTTTACAAGTTTAGGCATTTTATTAAGTGTTTTTCTTTTGCTGTTTACTCTTTCAAATATAATAGTCTCTTTATTCAGCTTAAAATTGTCTTTTAGTACAATTGCTAAATCAAATGCTTGATTAGTTAAGTCTATCATTTCATTCGTTTTTTTATTTTTTCTAGCATAGTCAGATTTTTTTTGTAATTCTTTAATTTCGTTAATTAATCCATACTTTAAAGAACTTCTATACAAATCATAAGTTGCTCTAGTTTTTGCTTTATGTAGCAATAAATTAATTTCTGATTTTTCAACATTTTTATTGTTATTTATTAATCTGTTATATACTTTCAAATAAGTTTCATAAGTTGCTTTATTGCTTGTATAATGCTCATTTAGCTCATTTACAATTTCATTAATTTTTTTGTTTTTACAAATACCTACAGCTTTATTTTCTAATTTTGCTTGTTGTTCAATTTCGCTTAAATATTCATTTTTTAATCGATTTTGTAATAATGTAAGTTTCATAATACCCCCTTATTTTTGTTATTATTTTTCTTAATTTTTGTTTTGTTTTTCTCGCTTTTTTGCTCAAAAAACAAAGCCAAAAATTAAAAAAAATTTATTGTTTTTATTGATTTTTTCATCTCGTTTTTAAGCTTTTATGCTCAAAAACTCTTTTCAAAAATTACTAAAAATTCCATTTTTTTAATGAAAAAATTGGGGCATATTCACTTTTTTTATTTTATTTTTTTTGTATTTTTCTCGTTTTTACACTCAAAAAATTCAATAAAAATAAAATTAATGCTTACATTTCGCTTATTTATTTTTGCTTACATTAAGCATTTTAGCCTTATTAATTTCTTATATTTTTTTTGCTTTTCGCCCAAGCTTCAAATCAAAAAAAAATAACAAAATTAAACGGCTAATTAGTTAATTAAAAAATTGCTTTTCGCTTCAGCTTCAAATCAATTATTTTAATTAACTAACATTATTCTATCTGCGTTTAGCTCACTTGCTCGCTCGCTTTGCTTGCTTGCTCGTTCGCACAAACTTGATACAATAATGAGGCAATTTTAGCTCATCGCTAACCCCTTATCTTTTGCTTTTCGCTTCGCTCAAACCAAAAAATAAGCGGCCATTGCCTACATTATTAGGACAATAAAATTGTCCGAATGAATGTATGTTTTGTGTCCAATTAATTTGTACAATTAATTAGTCCACTTTTCATTATGCCCACAAATATTTATTTAATCAGTTTTAGCGTTTTGTCAACGCTAACCTGTTACTTTTTATTAATTTTTTCACAAAAAAATTGAAGCTATTCGCATCAATTTTTCACCTCAAAATTATATAAAAAGTCATAAATATTTGTGGGCATAATTCAAAATTTGAGCTATTTTTTTTAATTAAAAATAGCTTTTTTTTGCTTATTTTTTTAAAAATTTTGGTGAAATTTGCTTATTTTGTTTAATCAAAAATCATTAAAATTTAATAAAACTAATTGGTTTTTTTTGACAAAAAAACACACAAAATAAATAAATTAAACACAAAAAAAAAGAGGCTTTTAACCTCTTTTTATTTAGTATTTAAATTATTTTTTAGTATTTCTGTTGTTGTAATTTATTAAAGTTTCATCAAGCCCAGATTCTCTTGCCAGATCTACTGGTAATTGTTTACCTAAATCTTTTGCTTGTTGCATATAAGCATTAGCTTTTGTTTTATCACCAGCTTCAAAAGCAAGTTTAGATAGTGCTAATTTACTATTTGCTTGTTGCGCTAAACTGTCGAATTCTTGTTTTGTAGCAGTTTCTTTATAAGCATTTTCAAGCATATCTAAATCTTCTTTTTTATTCATTTTTTCTTGTTGTTGCGCTTGTTCTTTTTGTTGTATTTCAGCTTGTTTTGCTTGTTGTTTTTTGTTAGCAACAGCATTTGCTTTAAATGAATTTACTTTATTTCCAGCACCTCTAGCAACCCCACCAGCTTGATCTAAACCAACTTTAGCTAAAGCAGCTTTTGCCATTGTTGTGTTTTGAGATTCTTTAGCATAAGAAGCTAAACTTTGCCCAGCATTGACATTTAACCACTTCATGATCTCATCAGGTATAACATGAATCAATGAAAATGATTTGTTTATAATGCTGTACAAAACACCGAAGTATACAAATAAAATTGCTATTGTTTTTATTATACTACCCCCCGCAATCCCTGTTAGCGCAAGCATAGCTGGGAAAGTTTCTGATAATAACCCACCTAAAATGTTTAACATTTCAATTGCGCAAATTAAACCAATAATCATTAATGTTGGACGCAAAGCAAGCGATAAAACTAATCCATATCCAGTACTTCCTTTACCAGTAAAACCGTCAGCATCAGGTTGTAATTGAGTCACTACCCAAAGTGGAGCAGCTACCATGGCTTCTAACACTAATATCATCCAACCGCCGACCATACCAAGCCATAACATGTAAGGAGTAAGTGGTAATAGTACAGACAGTGAATTACCGACGATCCAAAGGCTAATAGAAATTGGCATGAAAGCAACAACAGCTATTAAAGCATTACCAACTATAGATCCAGAAAAAATCCCCGCAACACCCGCTACCCCTGCGCTTACACCTATTACAACACTACCTAAATTTATTGCTAAATCTCCATAATATTTTGCTATAGTTAATGGGTTAATTGAACCTGCTGAATCTTGCATTGTCTTTACCAGACTATGCGCAGAAGCATTACCATCATCATTAAATGGATTTATTGAAAATGAAAAAGTATTACTTGCTTCTTTATTTATTCCGTTAAAAATTCCTGTAATTGCTCGACTTCCTGCGTCACCATCTTTTTTATTTTTTTGCTCATATTGTTCATATTTTGCTAATGCTTGTTGTGTTAATCCGTTTACATGCCTACTATTAGAAGCACTCGCTTCCAAGTCACCGCTTGCTTTATTCATTAAAGACGCTAACTCTGTTCCTTGCCAAAGTTGTTCAAAACTGAAACTTGGTTCTACGCTAATTGGTGTTAAATTAGCTAACTGACCTAAAATTTCTTGTATTTGAATAAGCCTTATACTCCACGACCCCGCAAGCATCCACCCATCTTTATTAACAGATTCAGCAAAAGAATCCCAAGCATTAGTCTTTTTAAATGCTTGTTCAATCACAAACGCATTATTTTTTTTGTACGCATCAATAGCTTCATCAATTTTTGCTTGTAAATCAACGCTGTTAGTATCTTTATAATACTGACGTGCTAATAAAGACATATCCGAATGCAACTTATTTAAAAAATAAACTTGATTTTGTAATACAGTATCAAATAAAGGTGCTAAGTTTTTGTAATCTCCCAATTTTTTATCAAGATCATTACTTTTTGTTTGTACTATATAAGCACCGCAAGCTCTTAGATCCCTACCTATTTTATAATTTTTATTGTCGATTTTTACAGAATTAGCCATATTACTAACTGATCCGCTCACGCCCGCTATTTGATCTGCACCAAAACTCAAAAATTGAAATGGCAATTCGAAAATTTCAGGTTTTAAACTATAACCATAATAACCGCCAGTGCTTACATAATTATATGATTTTCTAGAAATTTCTTTATTTATTTGATTAACGTTAGATTTTGGAGAAATCCACTTGCTTGACAATTCAACATCATTTTTTCCAATCTGTTTATACAAATCATTTGTTGCTACAACGCACAAATTAGATAAAAAAACCTGCTTAGCGAGTGTATCGATTTTTTGATTAGAAATATTAGGAACAACTACACCATTTGCTACCCCCATATTTGCCACGTATTCTTGCCAAACATGAGACGCCGCTCCTATGCTCATTTGAATAACCCATAGCATGAACATTTGTATAGCACAAAAACCGCCTGAAACGGGTACTAAAAAAGCAGTACTTGTAGCCATTCTTATCGGCAACCACATAGATGACCATTTTTTACCCAAAATTTGACCGTCATGCGCTGTAGACATTGTTCCCGCCATTAACGTATAAGCAACAATAATACCGCCAACCATTAACACAACACTATTAAAAGCTAACAAAGCTGATGAAAGCGGGCTTTTAGTCATATCATCTTCAGGAAAATAGATATCCAAAAATAATTTTTTTGATATATCCGTGTCACTAATATTAAACAGATCTACATCTACACTAGCAAACGCATTGCTAGTAAACATTAATAATAATGTTGTTATTAGTGTTATAAACACTAAATTTTTTTTATAAATACTAATATTCATAATAATTTCACCTCTTTTTATTTTTATTATTTGTATAGTTTTTAACTACTTATAGTTACTTATAAAATATTTAAATAATGTCAACTATTAACTTCATTATTTTTTCATTATTTTTATTAAAAAATTTAAAATTAAAAACTAGTTAAAGTATTGACATTATTAAAATATTTTATAAATAAATAATATTAGTTATTTTAAAAATGAGACTTTAAAATTGGACATAAAAAGAGGTTAAGAATGAATAAGAAAACAAATAAATTTAGTAGTATAAAGTATGATTTAGCTAGTAATTTTTTAACATTATTTTATGTATTAGCTACGTTTGTGATTGCTGTTTGTATATATTTTGGCGGTACAAATATTATCAAGGTTTTAAGCTGGGACTGGTTTTGGTTGTTTATAGTCTGCTGGTCATTTTTATTTGCTGTGCCGTGTCAATTACTAGCTCACTTTACACTAAACATTATATATAAATCAAAGTGATATATTAATTAAACACATAAAAAAGAGGTTAAAACCTCTTTTCAATCATCTTCTAATTTAGGTTTATTTACTTTAACTTGATTTTGTATAATTTGCGAATTAGAACTACTAGCTGTTACGTTAGCATTAGCATTAGCATTGGTGGTAGTAATATTTTTTAACTTTTTATTTTCTATACTATTTTTAATCTTTTTAAAAAGAAATACTATAATGCTAATTGTAATAAAAGTATGAATAAAACTAACTATAAACGCAATTGCTGATGAATATAAGCTATACTTAGTAAAAGGGAAGAAAATAAGAAAACCGGCAACTGAAATAATCCACGTCACTCTTATTATTAAAAAAATATTATATATCATTTTACATATCCAATCTTAATTAAACAAACAAAAGATTAAAAGCCTTTTCTTTTACTTAACTTGTTACTTTTTAAAAATTTTTGAAAGATTTTATCGATCAGTGTAGTTAGTTATGATAACCTTAATCTATTATAATTAATTATATTGATCTGTAAAATCGATCATACTATACTATATTTGAAGTAAAAATAGACATTTTTTTAACAAAATATAGTTAAAAAAACATAATGTTATAATTAATTAAAAGTTGACAAAATCAGTAAAATCTGATCTAGAGTAAGAGGTAAAGAATTATGTTATGGGGCAAAGCCGTTATCGATGATATTGCTAATCATTATGATAGACTGCAAGCAGATTATAAAAATTTTATAGATCAGTCTAATAATGATATGACAAATATGGGAATGTTAATTGGTTATGAAAGACAAATTGATCGTTATAAAAAAGAGGTTTTTAATTATCAAACTCAAATTGCTAATTATAAATTAGCTTTATCTAATGATACAGAAGTAATGTATAGATTGATCATGCAAAGAGATGTTTTTGAAACAGCAAGTAGAAAATTTTTAGAAAAAGTAGATGATAAAACAAAACAAATTTTTTTAGATACTTTAAAAGAGGTTAAACAATCTCAAGAAAATAAAAAAGATTATAGAGAAAAAATGTGGGTATGGTGTAATCAAGATAATTTTTCTGCCAATTTATTATGGGAAGTAAATAATCAAGATAAGATTGATTATACAGCTACATTATATTTTCCTGATGTAGCTTAAAAATAATTATTAATAATAAGTAAAAAAATAAACCCCGCTTTTTAGTGGGGTTTTTATTCTTTTATATTGTTGTTTTTTTAAATATTTTATTAATTTTATTATTTTGCTGTACATCTTCTTCTTTTTCAATTTTAAACTTATTTAATAAGTATTCTTTTTCTTTTAAATTACATTTTTTAGTAATTTCACTTCTATCAAAATATAAAAAACTTCCAATTTTATAACATGTTAACTTTAATTCTTTATTTTCAAAAAATTCTTTACTTTTATTAAGTAATATAATTGCTTCTTTTTTTGTTATTAAATTTTCTAAAATTATTTTTTCATTAACTTCTTCTTTATTATTTAAATTAAATATTTTATTATTTGTATACATAGCAACTAAGCGTTGATTTTCTAGCCAATCTTCTATTTCTGTTCTTTTAAATCTACTGTTTTTTCCAATTTTTATTTTTTTTGGAAAGTTAATATCTGGATTTTTACAATATCTATCAATCGTTCTTCTGCTGATTTTTAATAAATCTTCTAATTCTTTTATTGTTAATAAATTTAATTTCTCATTATTTTCTTTATTTTTATTAGTCATACAAATTCTCAAATAAATAAAATTAATTATAATTAATAATTTAATTAAAAAATTGAAAATTTACTAGCATTTTTTACATAATCAGCCCACCATTCCAGCATTTTTCTTCTTTGCTCTAAATACAAAGCATTGTTATAAGTTGCTCGTACTGTATTTTTATCAACATGCGCTAATGCTAATTCTATTGTGTCTGCTGTAAATAAACAGCTTTCATTTAAAGCTGTACTTGCTAAACTTCTAAAACCATGCGCTACCAATACATTTTTATAACCCATTCTTTTTAAAGCATTATTAGCAGTTTCTAAACTTATGTGCCCCGATTTTGTTTTATCGCTACTAAATAAAAAATTATTTGTACTTGATTGTTTTAATTTAATAATTATATCAATAACAAGTTCAGGGAGTGGTACAATGTGATCTCGTCGCATCTTCATTTTTTCAGCTTTAATTGTCCATAATTTTTTTTCTAAATCAATCTCGCTCCATTCACATTTCACCGCTTCGCTAGGTCTAGCAAGCGTTAACAGTTGAAAATACATTAATAACTTAGTTTTTTCTTCAATATTGGAATTGTTTATATTTTTCAATATGTTAGGTAATTCAGTTGGGGGCAGGGTTGGGCGTGGTTTTTTAGATACTGTATTAAATAACAATATTAAATTTTTCATTTTATTGTATTCAATAAAATTTTTAGTTATAGCAAAATCAAATGCATTATTAATATAACAACATAATCTTTTTATTAAATCTCTACCATCGCAAACTTTTAAAACTTTTTCAAAATCTGTTGCTTTTATATCTTTTATTTGTTTGTTTGCTAATTCAGTATTACTTAAAATATAAGTATTAATAGCATTTTTAACTTTTCTAAAGTGTTTTTCACTTACTTTATTTCTTTTATTTTCTAAAAAAGCATTAAAAACATTCTTTAATTTCTCTTCTTCAATATCATTTTTTGTTTCTTCATTTTTAAAAAAAGAATGCGGATCTATTTTTTCTTCTAACAAATCTAAACACTGTTTTTTTAAAACTCTAGCGTCAGCAAGTGAAATTTTGGGGTATTTACCAAAACTAATCATCTTTTGTTTTTTTGTTAGTGGGTGTATATATTTAAATCGCCAAAATTTTGATTCATTTGTTTTAACTAGCAAATATAAACCATCATTATCGTTCAAATAATAATCTTTTTCTTTCGCTTTAGCATTTTTAATATTTAAATCTAATAATCTATTAATTTTGCTTTTCATGCTTATTACCATTTTTAAAAAATATACAAAAATATTAATAAAAATGATTATAAACTAAAAAAATATACAATAAAAATATACAAAAAGACGATCTTATAGCGTGTAAACACGTCTTTTTATGTCTCAATGAATTTATATAACTTGTTATTTTTTAATGATTTAATGATGTTAAAAAGAGGTTTAAAAGGTGGTAATGGTCGGCGAGAGAGGATTCGAACCTCCGACCCACTGGTCCCAAACCAGTTGCGCTACCAAGCTGCGCTACTCGCCGTTAGGAAGCGCATAATACTGCGCTAACTAAAAAGTGTCAATACCTATGATAAAAAATTATATCTGTTATGATTTTATTTTGATAACGGCGCAGGTGTTTTACCAATTCGTTGATAAAACTCAATAACAAAATCTTCGTAGCGGTTGTTTGCAACAGCTTCACGAATTTCAGCCATTAAGCGTTGATAGTAACGTAAATTGTGGATAGTGTTTAAACGCGCACCTAGAATCTCGCCACATTTATCTAAATGGTGAAGATAAGATTTAGTATAATTTTTACACGTATAACAATCGCAATGCGGATCAAGCGGTGTGGTGTCATCTTTATATTTTGCATTACGTATTTTTATTACACCATTTGTCACAAACAAGTGACCATTACGGGCATTACGTGTTGGCATTACACAGTCAAACATATCAATTCCTCGCCTAACACCCTCGACTAAATCTTCTGGTTTACCAACGCCCATCAAATAACGGGGTTTATTGGCAGGTAATTGTGGGCATGTACCTTCTAGAATTCGGTGCATATCAGCTTTAGGTTCACCAACAGCCAATCCACCGACTGCATAGCCATCAAAGCCGATTTCGGTTAATCCTTTAATTGAAATATCACGTAGCTCTTGGTGTATACCACCTTGCACGATACCAAATAGTGCATTTTTATTGCCTAATTCATCAAAACGCTTTCGGCTTCGTTTAGCCCAGCGTAACGACATTTCCATTGATTTTTTAACATAATCCCAGTCAGCAGGAAATGGTGCACATTCATCAAAAATCATTACTATATCCGAACCTAAATCGTATTGAATTTCCATCGAAATCTCAGGTGATAAGAAAATCGAATCACCATTAATTGGATTTCGGAAATAGACACCTTCTTCTTTTATTTTACGAATATCACCTAGGCTAAAAACTTGGAAACCACCTGAATCGGTTAAAATAGGACCATGCCATTGCATAAAGTCATGCAAATCACCATGTTTTCGCATAATTTCTTGTCCTGGCCTTAACCATAAATGGAATGTGTTACCAAGTAATATTTGTGCACCAGTTGCGGCAACTTCTTCTGGTGTCATACCTTTTACTGTACCATAAGTACCGACTGGCATAAATGCCGGTGTTTCAACAGTATATTCAATTCCCCGGCGTTCAAATTTCATACGCCCTCGGCGAGCTAATCCATCGGTATTATCTAGTTCAAATTTCATTTTTGTTAACCTCTTGCGACCAAATAAACAGTTTGGCGCTAATTATTGTTATAATACGTTATTGTATTATTAGTTTGCTGCGCTAGTTTATCGTGCAAGGAAACAATAGACAATATTTGAAGGGAGATTAAGACGTTTGAAGCGTATTATTTTATTTTTGATATCATGTTTTTTATTTTGTTTATTGCTTTCTTGTCAATCCTCAAATAAGAAACCTACATTTATTATTACATCAGAACAAATTAAACATCTATCTGAACAAGATATTGAGGCTATTGGTAAGCAAGTATGTGTTGAATCAGATAAACAATCTGTTGTTGTTAACGAAAACAGTTGGCTTGATAAAAAACTTCAAATGCTAGCCCAAACTTTACCAAAAAAGATTAACAATATTGAATTAACTTACAAAGTTTATTTAAATACTGCCCCCAATGCATGGTCAACCGCTAATGGTTGTATTCGTATAAATAGTGGATTGATTAAATTACTTAACGATAATGAATTACAGGCTGTTTTAGCGCATGAACAAGCTCATATCGCTCTTAAACATACTATAAAATCGTTTAGACAGGCTCCTTATGTTGAAATAGCTAATAAAGATATATTCGTTCTTATTAAAGAAGATATTGCTCAGCAATATGAGTTCGACGCAGATTATTATGCTTTTGATTTATTAATGCGTGAAAATATCAACCCAATAGGTTTGGTAACCATGTTAAAAAAGATGCAGAACCATTCAACAAAAAAGCTAATAACATCGCATCCACCAAATATAAGCCGTATTAATCGTATTTTAGATAGGTTAGGTGGTAAATAAGTATTTATATAAATCGTTTTAAAATAACCGATTAATTTTAATTGCTAACATAATTTTATTCGGTTATTTTTTATAAAGTATTGTTAATATTTTTCGCTTAAATCTGTAATAAACATGGCATCACCATAACTAAAAAATCGATAGTTTTCTTTAACGGCATGCTGGTAGGCTTTCATGGTATTTTCGTATCCCGCAAACGCTGAAACAAGCATAATAAGCGTCGATTCTGGTAGGTGAAAATTGGTAATAAGTGAATCAATGACCTTAAATTGATAGCCCGGGTAAATAAAAATTTGGGTATCAGCAAAAAAAGGGGCAATTTTACCTGTTTTTTTAGCTGCGCTTTCTAATGCTCTGACAGACGTTGTCCCTACTGCGATAACTTTATTGTTTCTTGCTTTGCATGCTAATACCGCTTCCACAACTGACTCAGGAACTTCTGCATATTCCGAGTGCATAATATGCGTTTCAATGTTTTCAACTCTAACTGGTTGGAATGTTCCTGCTCCGACGTGTAAGGTAACAAACGCCATTTCAACACCTTTTTGCTTTAATTTTTCTAATAAAGGTTGATCAAAATGAAGCCCCGCAGTGGGTGCTGCAACGGCTCCGGGAACCTTATTATAAACCGTTTGATAAACCTCTCGGTCTTGTTCATTGTCAGGTCTATCAATATAAGGTGGTAATGGTATATGACCAATTTTATTTAAAATGCTAAGAACATCATCAGGGAATTGTAATTCAAATAAAGTATTGTGGCGTGCTAACATAGTAACATTGATAGTGCTGTCTTCTCCTAGAATTAATTCCGCCCCAACCTTCGGTGATTTTGAAGCTTTAATATGTGCAAGAGCTCGATTATTCTCTAGTAGTCTTTCTATTAATATTTCGATTTTTCCGCCTGAAGCTTTTTTACCATATAAGCGAGCAGGAATAACTCTGGTATTATTAAAAATAAGTAAATCCCCAGGATTGATTTTATCAATAATATCAGTAAATACATTATCTTCAATTTTACCCGTGTGACTATCAAGCGATAAAAGTCGACATGCACTTCTGGTTTCTGAAGGATGTTTGGCTATTAGCTCTTTGGGAAGATAAAAATCAAAATCGGATAGTTGCATAATCGTGTTCCTTAAAAAATTAGGCACTAGTCTAAAGCCCTCATAATGTCTGATCAAGTAATTATTTGTTGATTATTATGAAAGTTAAGTTAAAATTTCAAACTATCTAACAAATGTTAGATAGAAATTGATTTATATAAATATAAGGAAAACAGTATGAAAAAACATCAGAAAACATTATTAGTCGCTTTACCTTTAGTTGCTGCAATGTCACTAGTTGGTTGTAAAAATATGAGTGCAGATGACTTAACGAGTCTTGGTATGAAAGGTTTGAAAGCTGCTACTTTAAGTGATAATGATGTGAGAGAATTAAGTAAACAATCATGTGCAGAAATGGATGCTCAATCAAAAATTGCTCCAGCTAAAAGCGCTTATACTAAACGATTAAATAAAATTGCTAAGGCGCTTGGTAATAACGTAGATGGCACACCGATTAATTATAAAGTTTACATTACAAAAGATGTTAATGCATGGGCAATGGCAAATGGTTGTGTTCGTGTTTACAGTGGTTTAATGGATATGATGACTGATAACGAAATTCAAGGTGTTTTAGGCCATGAATTAGGGCATGTTGCTTTAGGTCATAGTAAGAAAGCAATACAAGTTGCTTATGCTACTGAAATCGCACGTGATGCTGCAGCAGCATCTGGTAATGCTAAAATCGCTTCTTTATCTAAATCTAGCTTAGGTGCTTTAGCATCAGCAGTTATTAATTCTCAGTTTTCACAAAAACAAGAACAAGATGCAGATAATTACTCTTTTGATTTCTTAGTTAAGAAAAAAATTAATCCTGCAGGCCTTGCAACTGCATTTGATAAATTAGGTGGTGGTGATTCATCTATATTAAGTAGTCATCCATCTTCATCAGATCGTGCTAAAAACATTCGTAAAAAAATTGCTGAACTTAAAAAATAAAAACTACACTTTTTAATCTAAAGCGCCATAAATGGCGCTTTTTTATTTGATATTAACCAAATACTACAAAGACTAATAGCGGAGGAATAGAATGGATTCAAGCCATAAGGAAAATCAAATTGATGAAATAAAAAAAGTAAGTTTTTGGGTTAGCCAACTTTTTATCCTAATTGCAACCATTGTAGGAGTTTTTTTAGCAGCGAATCAAGGGTTTAAACAAGCTGTGCAATTCGAGAATATGAAAAGTTATAAAGAAAACTACTACCTCCAAAAATCTTTACAATATGAATTACTCGATAATATTGCTATTTTAAAAGCTTATATGACAAAAAACCAAGACAGTAGTTATTTTGGTGCCCGTAGTGAACCTTTAAATTTTTATACACTGGTTTGGGATAATATGAAATTTTCTTCAACGACACTCGGAACTCCACCTAAGTTCTTGCGTGATTCTCAACGTTTTTACCGAGAAGTTAATCGCCTTCATGATGAGATCGCTAAAGGGAATATGGCTATTGCTATTGGCATTACAAAATTACAAGAACAAATAGACCTTGTGGAAAAAGATCTTTTGCCAGCATTAGATGCAAGTACGAAAGAAATTACAAAACTGTTTGAAAATACTGATGTTATCTTATAGATATCAAATAGTTATTCACTCCCTCTAGATTACCTAAGGGAGTTCATAACTAAATTTGGGTAATGGATTTTTACGGTTAAAAGGTTTATTGTTTATAACTCGATAAAAATTTAGCAAATCGTTCAATAGCATCTTTGAGCTCACCTGTATGAGGTAAAGCAACAATTCTAACATGATCTGGTTTATGCCAGTTAAAACCGGTTCCTTGAACAAGTAGTACTTTTTCTTGTAATAAAAAGTCTAATACTAATTTTTGATCATTATAAATATTAAATTTTTTCTGATCTAATTTTGGAAATAGATATAACGCACCTTGCGGTTTGGTACATGAAACTCCAGGAATATCATTAAGCATTTTCCATGCAGACATGCATTGATCGTACAAACGTCCACCAGGTATGATAAATTCATTAATGCTTTGGTAACCTCCTAGTGCACCTTGAATAGCATGTTGTAATGGCACATTAGCACATAAACGCATGGAAGCAAGCATATTCAACCCCTCAATATAGCCTTTTACATGGTGTTTAGGACCACAAAGTGCCATCCATCCTTGTCTAAATCCTGCTACGCGATACGTCTTTGACAACCCACTCATGGTAATAACAAATAAATCAGGTGCTAATGCTGCAATGGAATGATGCACAGCATCATCATATAGAATTTTGTCGTAAATCTCATCAGCAAAAATGATCAAGTTGTTTTGACGAGCTATTTCTGCGATCTCAAGTAACACTTCTTTACTATAAACAGCCCCCGTTGGGTTATTCGGATTAATAATGACAATACCTTTTGTTTTAGGTGTGATTTTTTGTTTAATATCATCTAAATCTGGCGACCAGTTTGCTTCTTCATCACAAAGATAATGTACCGCATTACCTCCAGACAAGCTAACAGCTGCTGTCCATAACGGATAGTCTGGCATAGGTACCAGTATTTCATCACCAGTGTTAAGTAATGCTTGCATGGACTGAACAATGAGCTCAGATACGCCGTTACCTATATAAATATCTTCAACATCTAAACTTGTGATCCCTCTAGCCTGATAATGTTGCATAATTGCTTTTCGTGCCGAGTAAAGTCCTTTTGAATCACAATACCCTTGTGATGCTGGTAAATTGCGAATAACATCAACCAATAATTCATCTGGTGCGGCAAAACCGAATGGAGCTGGATTTCCAATATTGAGTTTTAAGATTGTTTGACCTTCTTCTTCTAGTCGTTTTGCATGCTCAAGGATTGGTCCTCGGATGTCATAACAAACATTATCCAATTTGTTGGATTTTTGGAAATTTACCATAATGTCGCTCTTTTTTTGTTTTTACTGAAAAAAATAATCTACTCCTATTTCGATAATTTTTGAAGATGCTATTATGGATAGGGTAATAAATATTATTTAATTGTCTAAATTTTGTGCGGAGAGTGTTATGAAAACCATTTTAACGGTTATTGGTAAAGATCAAACAGGAATTATTGCAGGTATTAGTCAGAAATTATATGAATTAGACATTAATATTTTAGATGTCAGCCAAACTATTATGGATGAATATTTCACGATGATTATGCTACTTGATTTAACCAAAGTTAATATCTCATTTGAAGAAGCAAAAACAGCACTTATACAAACGGGCGATAAGCTTAAAGTCAAAGTTAATTTACAACGTGAAGAAATTTTTGATGCAATGCATCGTTTATAATTTAATCTTTATACTTTTTAGTAAGGATAATACGAATGGAAACTAAGCAAATCCTCGAAACTATTAAAATGATCGAGGAAGAAAAACTCGATATTCGCACAATAACTATGGGTATTTCATTGCTTGATTGCATTGATAGTGATGGAAAAAAAGCTCGTCAAAAAATCTATAATAAAATTACACATCTTGCTAAAAACCTTGTTACTGTCGGTGACGAAATTGCAGCTGAATTTGGCATTCCAATTATTAACAAACGTATTTCAGTTACCCCTATTTCTTTAATTGCCGGTGCTAGTGATGATAAAGATTATGTTGAATTTGCCAAAACACTTGACGAAGCAGCCAAAGCGGTCGGTGTTAACTTTATTGGTGGTTTTTCGGCATTAGTACAAAAGGGCTACCATAAAGGGGATGATATTTTAATTAAATCAATTCCACAGGCGCTTGCACAAACAGAACGAGTTTGCGCATCGGTCAATGTCGGCTCTACCCAAACCGGTATCAACATGGATGCGGTAAAACAGATGGGGAAAATCATCAAAAAAGCAGCTGAATTAACGGCAGATAACAGTAGTATGGCATGTGCTAAATTAGTGGTGTTTGCTAATGCAGTTGAAGATAACCCTTTTATGGCAGGCGCTTTTCATGGGGTAGGAGAAGCGGATTGTGTTATTAATGTTGGGGTAAGTGGTCCTGGCGTTGTTAAACGTGCTCTTGAAAAAGTTAAAGGGGAACCATTTGATGTTGTTGCTGAAACGATTAAAAAAACAGCGTTTAAAATCACTCGTATGGGACAGTTGGTTGGTAAAGAAGCCTCTGAGCGTTTGGGCGTCAAATTTGGTATCGTTGATTTATCATTAGCACCAACTCCAGCAATTGGTGATTCGGTTGCTCATATTCTCGAAGAAATGGGATTACAGTCCGTTGGTACTCATGGTACTACAGCCGCTCTAGCAATGCTTAATGATGCAGTTAAAAAAGGTGGCGTAATGGCCTGCGGTCATGTTGGTGGATTAAGTGGTGCATTTATTCCTGTTTCAGAAGATGCAGGAATGATTGATGCAGTAAATAATGGCGCACTCAATCTTGAAAAACTTGAAGCGATGACCTGTGTTTGTTCGGTTGGGCTTGATATGATAGCGATTCCTGGCGACACACCAGCTGAAACGATTTCTGCGATCATTGCTGATGAAGCAGCAATAGGTGTAATTAATCATAAAACAACTGCTGTTCGCATTATTCCTGCTGTAGGTTTAAATGTTGGCGATAATATTGAATTTGGAGGTCTACTTGGTCATGCGCCAGTTATGCCAGTAAATAAATTTAGTTCATGTGATTTTATTAATCGAGGTGGACGAATTCCTGCTCCAATTCATTCATTTAAAAATTAATGTATTAAATTTTAAATGAAAATATATTTCTTTTATTCCGTCTACATTATTAAAGTAGACGGAATGTCAAAAAACTAATCTTACTGTTATTTTCGTAAATTATCTTTTAGCTCTTACTTAATAGTCTGTTTTTGTTGTTTCAACATAATTGTCCCTGTGATGAGCAATATCATGGATATTATTTGGTATCAAATCTATTCGTTTCTTTTATCTTAATTCCCTAAAATTAATGATATCAAATTAGTGCTGATTTAATTCAGGCAATATCAAATTAGTTATATTGTTATAAATTTGCAGATCACACCATGATGGAGGACGAAATGGGAAATGAATCTAACGACCAAATGTTTTTTGAAAATTTGATCCTTTTAGATAAAAACTTTCAAAATGCTAATCAATTTTTCGATTTTACGTTTCCTATTTTAAAAAGTGGTGGTTATGTTAATCATTCCTTTTTAGATGCAATAAAGCAAAGAGAATCTTTGTTCCCAACCGCACTACCAACAGAACCTTATGTAGTTGCTATGCCCCATACTGATGTTGAGCATGTTATTAGACCCTTTATTTACTTTGCTCGAGCCAAAGGTACGATTCCATGGTGTGAAATGGCGAATAATGACAATGTATTAAGGGCTAACTTTGTTTTTTTACTTGGGTTTAATCAACCGAATGGGCATATTGATTTATTACAAAAATTGATGGCCTGTTTTGTGAATTCGAATTTTTTAGAAGCGCTTTATCACGCAGAAACCGAACGTGAAATTTTTACATTATTGACGTCGAATATCAATTTATAAGGAGGCATTATGAAAAAAGTTATTGTTGCATGTGGCAGCGGAGTGGCTACATCACAAACTGTGGCTAGTAAAGTAACTCGTTTATTAAAAGAACGGAATCTTGATGAGATAAAAGTGGAAGTTGTTGATCTTAAGTCTGTTGATACTCACATTAAAAATAGTGCTGCTTATATAGCGATAACTAAAATTGAAAAACAGTATCCTATTCCCATTATCAATGGTATTGCATTTTTAACAGGGATAAATATGGAAGCGGAATTACAAAAAATTATCGATGCCTGTAAATAGGAGTACGAATATGGACTTTTTAGGAACAATTATAAATTATATTTTGAATTTAGGTGCCCCTGTTTTTGTACCCTTCATTATGTTAATTGCTGGTTTAATTGTGCGCATGAAATTTAGAGATGGAGCTTCAGCTGCAATTACCTTAGGCGTTGCATTTGTTGGTATGAGTATGCTAATTGGATTTATGGTTGGTGCTATTGGTTCAGCTGCGCAAACAATGATGGAACGAACAGGTATTGAACTTAGTATTGTTGATGGTGGTTGGACTACTATGGCAAATGTATCTTGGGCTTGGCCGTATGCATTTTTAATGTTTCCTTTGCAAGTGGGGGTTAATATTTTGATGTTGGCATTAAAAAAGACTGATACTTTTAATGCTGACTTATGGAATGTGTGGGGGAAAATTTTCACAGCATTTATTGTTGTTGCTGTAGCTACTCCAATTTTAGGTTCTGTTATGGCTTTAGTCGTTGCTTTTATTATTGCTACTTTGCAGATCATATTAGAACTTAATTCCGGTGATATTAATCAACATCGAATTGAAAAATTAACAGGTATTCCAGGTGTAACTTGTACTCATAGAATGTTATTTTTTAGTGCGATTTATTATCCTTTTGATCTCTTACTGCGTAAAATACCTATTTTAAATAAACCAATGGATGCAGCAACATTACGTTCAAAAATTGGAGTTTTTGCTGAAAATCATGTTATTGGTTTTTTATTAGGTGTGACTTTTGGAATTATTGCTGGTTATGATGTTGCAGCTATTTTAATGCTTGGTGTGCAAGCTGCTACTGCTCTTATGTTATTTCCAATGATCTCTAAGCTATTTATGCAAGCACTATCGCCAATTTCTGAGGCAATTAGTGATTATATGAATAAACGTTTTGCTGGTCGTAAATTATTTGTTGGTTTGGATTGGCCATTTATGGGTGGTTCAAGCGAGATTTGGTTTACAGTAATTGTTGCCATTCCTTTTACCTTAATTTGGGCTGTTATTTTACCCGGTAACAAAATTCTACCTTTTGCAGGTATTATTAATGTTGCGCTTATTGTTCCTGCTTATATATTAACTAAAGGAAACACCTTAAGAATGGTGATTTTAGCCATTATTGGTGTGCCATTCTTTTTATTTGTTGGAACACAATTTGCACCGATTATCACCGATTTAGGATTAACCACTAAAGCTATTGATATTCCATCTAATCAGTTAATTTCAAATAGTTCTATTGATGCACCTATTTTTACTTATGCGTTTTCATTTATTTGGCAATGTTTACAAGGCTATTTTGTTCCATTGATTTTTGCTGTTTATTGGTGTGTGGGTTATTTCCTCTATGCTCGTGAACTACGCAAAGAAGTTGCACAAGATATAGTTGAGAAAAATAATGAATAAATGATAGTTAAAGTATTCGTTGAACATAATCTGCAGTAAATCTGATGGTAATGTTTATTACCATCAGACAACGAACAATAAGGTAATTGTTATATGGTTATCGATAAGCGAATTCATGCTGTATTAAAAGCATTAATTCATAATCCAAATATTAGTGGAGTTGAGCTTCAATCTGAATTCGGGTTAACTCGTAAACAACTTAGTTACACCGTTAAAAAAATTAATGATTTTCTTGAATCATCTAACCTTGAATTAATCAGACGATTTAAAACTGGTAAATTTAGTGTTCCCAAATTAGTGATCGAAACATTTAGAGATGAACCAGTATCTCTTGCTATTGGACGTTATATTTATTCTGAAGATGAACGTATTCATCTGCTTCTTTTTTTCTTGTTAATTAGAACAGAAAGGTTGTCATTAATACATCTATCTTCGTCCCTGACTGTCAGCCAGAATACAGTTATAAATGATATTAAAAAAGTGCAGACAATGATTGTCCAATATCATTTACAAATCAACTATGATCGTGAAAATGGTTATCGTATTATCGGTGATGAAATAGACAAACGTTATTTGTTACTAAAATTAATTCGTAGAATTATTAGTATGCCAATAGCTGATAAAATTTTTAGAGAAAATGAGATTATTACCCAAGGGCATTTAGAACAAGTAGGGCAGGTTTTTAGTGAAATAGAAAGAAAATTAAAAATTGTTTTTACTGATGAGCAGTTGCAAGAATTAACCTACTTTATTTGTTTTATATTGCAGCGGATAGAAACAGATAAAAAAATTAAACGTTTACCTGAAAATTATGCTGAGGCAGCAAATAGCCGTGATTTTCAACTATTAAAAAAACTGATTGAAAAATTTGGTATTACTGATCTGAATGAACAAATCTTTTTAATGGTATTAGTGCAAAGTTCTAATATACAAACAATATCTGATAAATATTTTCATTTAGATGCGGTTTTGTTAGAAAGTGTCGTTGAAGTTATTAATAATTTTGAACAGATCAGTTGCATAGCTTTTCAAGATAAAAGCGAACTTATTGAACGTATATATCAGCATTGGAAACCTGCTTATTATCGCATTCGTTATCACATTACCAATATTAATAGTGTATATGGTATCGTATTACAAGAGTTTGGTCATTTACATGAAATGGTTCGAAAAGCAATTTACCCTTTTGAAAAAATTTTACATTGTAATATGCCAGATGAAGAAGTCGCTTTTATTACTGTCTTATTTGGTGGGTGGTTAACTCGAGAAGGTTTGATCAATCAAATTAAAACGAAAAAGATAGCTATTTTTGTTTGTGAAAATAGTGCAACTGTTTCAACTTACCTTTACTTAACTTTACAAGTATTACTTCCTGAATTACATTTTTCTGACGCCATGTCTAAACGTGAGTTTGAAAAATATAATCACTATTACGATATTGTTTTTTCTACTTCATATTTATCTACTGATAAATTGCTATTTATTGTCAACTCGTTACTCAATAACTCCCATAAAAATGCTTTTCGTAATCAAGTGATTGGTGCTTTACAAGGTATTGATCCGAGTATAATTCAAGTAGAAGAACTTATGTCTATTATTGAAAAATACAGCAATATTAAAGATCAAAAAGCATTACAAAAAGAATTAACAGCATATCTTTATAACGATGAAGTGAATGATAATCCCGTACGAATAACACAACAGGAGGTTCCTTCATTAGCTGACTTAATGCAAAAAGAACACATCAATATTACAGAAAAGGTTGATATAGCATGGCAAGAAGCATTGGCATTAGCTGCTCAACCTCTGTTAAATAACCAAGCCATAGAAAGTTATTATCTTGAAAGAATGATTAATAAAATCCAATTCGAACAACCTTATATTATGTTGGTTAATGGATTAATTATTGCTCATGCTGGTATTGATGATGGTGTGAATAAAGTTTCAATGTCTCTACTTAAGTTATCTGAAAAAATCAATATTTGTGGTTATATGAAAGCTGATTTAATTGTTGTTTTAGCAACAAATAATCCACAAAAACATCTTAAAGCTCTTGCTCAATTAAATGAATTATTAGAATTAAATGACGGCGCAACTCGCATAAGAAATGCTAAAAATAGCAATGAAATCTGGGAATTGTTTGCCAATTATCAATGAAATATCTTGTGAAAATAGGAGTTGAAAATGTTAGAGATACAAAAACAATATGTTGTCGATATGGCTAAAAGGTCGAGTGAGTGGGGATTGTGTAAACATAAAGCTGGTAATTCTAGTGTTCGCGATAAAGAAACAGGATATGTGCTTGTTACTCCAACAACAATTGATAAAAAATTGTTAACAATTCGAGATATTGTTGTGATGGATCTTGACGCAAATGTTATTGAAGCTGATTCTGGATTGAGACCAACGAGTGAATGTTTAATGCATCTTGAGATTTATAAAGCTCGCCCTGATATTTTTGCTATTTCGCATACTCATTCTATTTTTGCAACTTCATTTGCCGTATTAGCCAGACCTATTCCAGCGGTTGTTTATGAATGTGCCATTCTTAATTTAAAAGATGGTGTTATTCCTGTTGCACCTTATGGACGACCAGGAACTCCAGAACTTTCAAATAGCGTTATAGAACCTATAAAACGAGCTGATGCAATTTTGATGGAAAAACATGGCGCAATTGCTGTAGATAAAGACCCTTATGAAGCTGTATTAAAGGCTGCTTATATTGAAGAAATGGCTGAAATTTACTATCACGCTCTGCTTATTAATGGTGGTAAAGATCCTGGAGGATTCCCTTCACAGGAGTTACAAAGTTGGGCATATCCTTCGCAAATTAAGTTTAAAAATAATTTTTAGTTTATTAATTTAAATACGTTAACTAAAAAATAGTGAGAAAGGAAAGGTTTTATTTTATCGATATCTTTATAATAAATCCGCCGATATTATCGGCGGATTTATTATTTTATTGGATTTGAATATACTCATTCATAAATTTCAAAATATACGCCATTGAAACAGAACCAGGATCCATATGGCCAATTGCTCGTTCACCTAAATTTTTAGCTCGACCAAATACAGCGATCATTTGTTTCGTTTTTTCTGCTCCTTCCATAGCAGATTGTGCTATTTTAGGTAGTGCATCTTTTAATTTCAAAGTAGTTAATCTGCTTGCCGTTGTTGCACTAGCAGCTAAGGCATCAACCATAGTTTTATCTCCAGGTTTAGCGTTTCCTCGTTGATAGACAGCTTGCCAACCCTCATTAAGTAGTGTTGATAGTGCGCTTGAATCAAATTCTGTGATTCCAGTAATACTTTTTCCTCCTGCTCTAAATAAAGTACCAAAAATTGCTCCTGAGGCTCCCCCCATACTTGTCATTAATTTTGTGCCAATTTGAATAAAAAAGTCACCTATATTTGTTGGTTGAAATCTTTCATCTTGTAGTAACACAATGATAGCTGCAAACCCTCGCTTCATACCGATGCCGTGGTCACCGTCCCCCACAATTTGATCTAAAGATGTTAATGTTGGTTCACTTTCAATCATTTTTTCGGCTGTGAATAACATCATTTTGCGAACTTGTGATAAATTCATTTTAATTTCTCCATCCTAGTGTTTTGCAAGGTAAATCATAAAGATATTGTAGTTCTTCATCTAACTTCATCAAGGTGATTGAAAAGCCTGACATTTCAAGCGATGTACAAAAATGACCAACAACGACATCGTGGCTGATTATGCCTCGAGTATCAAGTTCAATACCTACTTTACGCGTTATGATGAGTAGTTCCGTGTTACTAAGTGTTCCTAAATTATTAATCAACACACACACTCGGTCATTCTTTTCAAAAGGTAAATCATCACAAAGGCGATTTATCATATCCTTGACAACCTCATCTGATGATGTCATTTCTTGTCGACGTAATCCTGCTTCACCATGAATACCGATGCCAATTTCAATTTCGTTATCTTTTAACTCAAAATTAAATTTATTCGACTGAGGTAATGCACATCCATCTAGGGCTACACCTATAGTTCGAACGTTGTTATTGGCTTTTGATACTACTTGATAAAGATTATCAAGATCGTATTTTTCAAATTGTGCCGCAGCGCCTGCAATTTTGTATAAAAACATAATACCCGCAACACCACGGCGATCTGAAATTTTTGATAATGGAGCTGAAGCAATATCATCCGTAGCACGAATTGTTTTAGTAGTAATATTGTTTTCAGCTAATATTTCGGCTGAAATATCAAAATTCATTCCATCCCCAGAGTAGTTGCCATATAAAAATAGTACACCTTTCCCTTTTTCTATAGTTTTAGTTACTTCAATAATTTGATCTGGTGATGGTGATGTGAATACTTCACCGAGTGCACAGCCATCAATACCTCCTTTACCAATAAATCCAGCAAAGGTTGGTTCATGACCACTACCACCTCCTGAAACAATAACAACTTGATCGCTTGCAATATGGCTGCCATAAACGGCACAATGTTCTGGAATTGCAGTTAATTTTCCCTGATAGGCATAAATCAACCCCTGCATAACTTCTTGTCTTACATTATTTGGATCATTGAGTAGTTTTTTTGGTTTACGCATTCATTATTCCCTCTTAAGTAATCGTAGTTAACAATGTTTATTGTAGGAAAAAGTAATAATTCAAACGAATACAATTAATGACAAATAATATCCTACTGATTGCTCATCATCGGGATGATATTGTTGATCTTTATAAGAGTTATGAATTTAGTTTTTTTATTTGTGAAAGGTATAATGTTATCTAATATTTATAGATAAATTGTTTAAATAAAGAATAATACGGTTATAATTTGTAAAAAAGTTTCAGGAGAGTAGGTGTTTTAGTATAAACACTATTATAAATTATCAATGAATAAAGAATCTTATTTTCAACGTTTTAGTGGTATAGCTAGGCTTTATGGTGAGTCGGCTTTACAGAGTTTTTCACAAGCACATATTTGTGTAATAGGTATTGGTGGTGTAGGTTCTTGGGTCGCAGAATCGCTGGCGCGGAGCGGTATTGGTCAAATTACCTTAATTGATATGGATGATGTGTGCATAACCAATACGAATCGTCAAATTCATGCGTTACAATCTAATATAGGTAAATCTAAAACCTCGGTTATGGCTGAGCGAATTGTAGAAATTAATCCTGAATGCATTGTGAATGAAATTGATAATTTCATTAATGCTAATAATGTCAGTGAGTATTTAGGAACAAAAACGTCACCACGTTATGATTATATTATCGATGCTATTGATAGTGTTCGTGATAAAGCAGCAATTCTTGCTTATTGTAAGCGACAAAAGTTAAAAATTATTACCATTGGTGGGGCTGGTGGGCAAAAAGATCCTACACAAATTAAAATTGCCGATTTAGCTAAAACAATTCAAGATCCATTGGCTGCAAAATTACGAGAAAAACTAAAACATGATTATAAATTAAACAAAGATAGTAAAGGTAAATATGCTATTCCTTGTGTATTTTCGACTGAACAACTAACTTATCCTTCCCAAAATGGATTAGTTTGCGTTTCAAAAAAAGATGCTAACGGGCCTAAAAAAATGGATTGTGAATCAGGGTTTGGTGCTATTACTACGGTTACAGCGACCTTTGGTTTTGTTGCTGTAAGCTATGTGTTAAGTAAATTGTCTAAAGTTTAAATATAGACCGAATGAATAAACGTAAATCAAGCCGTTGAAAGGCTTGATTGGGCTTTTTAACATTAAATCACTCTTAATGATTATTATCTAATCTATCTTTAAAGTAGTATTAATTTTCTATCAAAAAAATCTATCCTTAAATTTTTCTTATCAAAACTACCATATAACATTTGTTTTTTGTGCAATATCTTATTGTATAAATTAAAAAACTGATTTACGATAACGTCAATTTCGTTTTGTTATTATGCTTAAGCATTAAATAGTTTCAAGGAAGACGCCAAACGATCCAGATTTATTTTTTAATTTCAAGGAGAAATCTATGGCAGTAACTAACATAAATGAGTTAAATGAGTTAATGGCTCGAGTCAAAAAAGCACAAGAAACATACTCAACTTATACTCAAGAACAAGTCGACAAAATTTTTGTGGCAGCCGCAACAGCCGCAGCTGCAGCACGCATTCCACTAGCTCAACAAGCTGTTGCTGAGTCAGGAATGGGGATTGTCGAAGATAAAGTTATAAAAAACCTTTTTGCCGCTGAGTACATTTTAAATAAATATCGTCATGATAAGACTTGTGGTGTTGTAGCTGAAAATGAACCATTTGGCACAATAACATTGGCTGAACCACTAGGTATTATTTGTGGTATTGTTCCAACAACCAATCCAACTTCCACTGCAATCTTTAAATCTTTAATTAGTCTAAAAACGCGTAACGCGATTGTCTTTTCTCCACATCCTAGAGCTAAAAAATCAACAATTGAAGCTGCTCGTATTGTTTTAAATGCGGCGATTAAAGCTGGAGCGCCAAAAGATATTATTGGTTGGATTGACGAACCCTCTATCGAATTATCAAATGCACTAATGCATCATGATGATGTTGCAGCTATTTTAGCTACAGGCGGTCCAGGCATGGTTAAGGCTGCTTACAGTTCAGGGAAACCAGCACTAGGTGTAGGGGCTGGTAATACGCCTGTTATTATTGATGAAACTGCTGATTTAAAACGTGCTGTTGCTTCTGTATTAATGTCTAAAACATTTGATAACGGTATGATTTGTGCATCAGAACAAGCCATTGTTGTGGTTGATTCGGTTTATGATGAAGTGCGTCGTTTATTAACACAATACGGTGCTTATGTTTTAAATGCTAAAGAAACTAAAGCAGTACAAGGTATTATCTTAAATGACAAAGGTGCCTTGAATGCTAATATTGTTGGTCAACCAGCAACTAAAATTGCCGAAATGGCAGGTATTAAAGTACCAGCAGATGCAAAAGTATTAGTAGGCGAGGTTTCTAAAGTTGATCTATCAGAACCATTTGCTCACGAAAAATTATCGCCAACACTTGCCATGTTTAAAGCTAAAGACTTTAAAGAAGCAGTAGAAAAAGCAGAAAAATTGGTCGAAATGGGCGGTATGGGGCATACTTCTGTGCTTTACACAGATCAAGATAGTAACCGTGATCGTGTGACTTATTTTGGCAGTAAAATGAAAACCTGCCGTATTTTAATCAATCAACCGGCTGCTCATGGTGGTATTGGTGATTTATATAATTTTGATTTAGCGCCGTCTTTAACACTAGGATGTGGTTCTTGGGGTGGTAACTCGGTATCTGAAAATGTCGGTCCGAAACACTTAATCAACAAGAAAACAATCGCTAAGAGAGCAGAAAATATGTTATGGCACAAATTACCAAGTTCTATCTATTTTAAACGTGGTTCACTTCCAATTGCTTTAAATGAAGTTATTGAACAAGGCGCAAAACGCGTATTTTTGGTAACGGATAAGTTCTTATTTAATAATGGTTACTCAAAACAAATTACCGACCAATTAGAAGCTCAAGGTGTTATTTGTGAAACTTTCTTTGATGTAGAAGCTGATCCAACGCTAAGTGTGGTTCATAAAGGTACGGATTCAATGCGATCATTCCAACCAGATACTATCATTGCCTTAGGTGGTGGTTCTCCAATGGATGCCGCGAAAATCATGTGGGTTTTATATGAACATCCTGAAACAAAATTCGAAGAATTAGCATTACGCTTTATGGATATTCGTAAACGTGCTTGTCATTTCCCTAATATGGGACAAAAAGCAAAACTTATTTGTGTAACAACAACGTCAGGTACAGGTTCTGAAGTAACGCCATTTGCTGTTGTAACTGACGATGCAACAGGACAAAAATACCCATTAGCTGACTATGCGATTACACCACACATGGCGATTGTTGATGCTAACTTAGTTATGAATATGCCACGCTCACTTTGTGCGGCTGGTGGTTATGATGCAGTAACACATGCTTTAGAAGCTTATGTGTCGGTGATGGCAAGTGAGTTTTCCGATGGACAAGCATTACAAGCATTAAGTCTATTAAAAACCTACTTACCGACAAGTTATAAAGAAGGGGCTAAAAACCCTGTAGCACGCGAAAAAGTGCATAGTGCTGCAACATTAGCGGGTGTATCATTTGCTCAAGCGTTCTTAGGTGTTTGTCACTCAATGGCTCATAAAATTGGTGCGGCATTCCATATTCCTCATGGTGTTGCTAATGCAATGTTGATTAGTAATGTTGTGCGTTTTAACGCAACTGACAAACCAACTAAACAAGGTACATTTAGCCAATATGGTTACCCTAAAGCGGTTGCTCGTTATGCTGAAATTGCGGATCACTTAGGTTTAACAGCAGCTACGGATAAAGATGAGAAGAAAGTTGAAAAGCTAATCGGTTGGTTAGATCAGCTTAGAAAAGATCTTGATATTCCTTTCTCAATTAAAGAGTTTGGTATTGATGAAAAAACTTTCTTAGCACAAGTTGATCAACTTGCAATTGACGCATTTGATGATCAATGTACTGGTGCAAATCCACGTTATCCGTTAATTGCTGAGCTAAAACAAATTTTGCTTGATACTTACTATGGACGTGCATATAAGGATAATGGCAATATTAGTGAAGATGTTGCTATTCATACAGAAGCAAAAGGAGTAGCTACAACAACTAAGAAAAAAGCAACCAAAAAGAAATAATATAAATTAATTATTATTGATTAAATAAAATCCTGAAATAGTCTATATTTCAGGATTTTTTTATGTTTTTGATTTTTTTTTAATCAAACAAAATAAAATTTGTTTTTTTTGCTTGCAAGGATAAATGTTCTAGTTCATAATGCGCAGCACTTAGGCCGGCTTAGCTCAGTAGGTAGAGCAACTGACTTGTAATCAGTAGGTCACCAGTTCGATTCCGGTAGCCGGCACCATTTTCCTAAGTAAACAGTTTATAAAGATTCGGGGTGGGGTTCCCGAGCGGCCAAAGGGAGCAGACTGTAAATCTGCCGTGTCACACTTCGAAGGTTCGAATCCTTCCCCCACCACCATCATCTAATATTAGCAATAGCTAATTGAAGCATTTAGGTAGCCGAGTTTGAACATGCGGGCATCGTATAATGGCTATTACCTCAGCCTTCCAAGCTGATGATGCGGGTTCGATTCCCGCTGCCCGCTCCAATTGCTGATATAGCTCAGTTGGTAGAGCGCACCCTTGGTAAGGGTGAGGTCGGCAGTTCAAATCTGCCTATCAGCACCATTCTTGTTAATTTCCTAAACTTCTAAAAATATCGAATTTGACTGCTTTATAGCTTGTCACTCGATAGCTTTATCTGTTATCATTCAGAGCTAATTTAAAATTAGTATTATATTAAATATGATACTTGGTTAATGTGGTGATTCACCACCGATTTGTATTACATTTGAGGGACGATAAATGTCTAAAGAAAAATTTGAACGTACAAAACCCCACGTTAACGTTGGTACAATCGGCCACGTTGACCATGGTAAAACAACTTTAA